>NZ_MOMD01000003.1:0-191839 GCF_001983015.1 Frankia sp. CcI156 | reverse complement strand
CCGGTGGCGGGGACTGGGCGTACGGGTCGGACGGTGGCGGGTTCAGCGGTGGCGGGTTCAGCGGATCGCCCCGCCAGGCCCGGGTCTCCCCCGGCGGGGGCGGCGGGTACGCCTGACCGAACGCTCCGCCCGGATTCGGTGGGAACTGGTCGAGCAGCGGATCGAAGGTGCGGGTCTCGATCGGCAGCATCCTGCCGTTGCCGTTGGCACTCTCCGTGCCTCGACGGTTCATGGCCGCGGACCCGGGCGTGCCCCGATCGGTCCAGCCAGCCGGGCCAGCCGGGTAGGAACCCGCTGCCTCGGAGCCCGTGGCCGACATCGGATCAACGCGGCGCATCGACGGCCAGGTGTCGGAGACGGCAGGGGACGCCGCCGGGGCGGCGGTGCTCGGCCGGAAGACGGATGCCGCCGGCTCGGGGCGGTAGGGGCCGTCGACCGTCCAACCGGCGGCACCGGCGGAGCGCGGCTGCGCCGGACCGGTCTGCCAGTGATCCGGGTCGGCTCGGTCGGGGGACGACCGGTCGGTGTCCGTCACTGCCGGCAGTCGGCTCGCCGAACGGGACGGCTGCTCGGTGGTCGGCGGCGGGGACCCGACGCGCCCGCCACGCTCCCGCGGCCCGGGATTCGCGGGGTCCCGATCTCCGGCATCGCCGACCCGGATGGCGCCGATCTCCCGGGGATCATCGTTCATGATTGTTCTCCGGGCAGCACACCACTTGGTTGATCCCCGGGGCGGGCATTCCCTCCGTCGTGTTCAAGGGCCTCCCCTCCGTTTGGGCGACCCAAGCCATGAGGCCGGGGTGATCTGACGACCACGCCCAGGACAGCGGTCCCCGGTAGCCCGCGTTCGGAGCCGAGCGTCCGGCACGTAGACGTGACCCGCCGGACCGGCCCGACAGGTCTGACCAGAATGACATGTGGTTCCGTGGACCGCACGGCCCGGCCGGTGGAAACGGTGTGCCTCGTGTGGTGCCGGCCCCGGGGGCGTCTCCTCCCCGGGGGCGTCTCCTCCCCGGGGGCCCTGACAGCGAGGGTGATGAGGGAGGCGTCAACGGTAGGGGGACCAGCGGACGCCGGTGTCGCCGGAGCGCAGGCTGTCGATCCTGACCCGGAACTGGGCGGCCACCGTCGCGCTGCTCCCCAGGATCGGCACCACGCTCGTCACCAGCTTCAGTTCCCGGACCGCCCGCAGGACGGCGAACCCGTCCCAGGTGGTGACGTCGAAGTCGTAGCCCCGGGCCAGATCGAGGTGGGCCTGAGGATCATGACCGAAGCGTAGCCGGCCGACCGCCACAGGAATCAGGTCCCATTCCGCCGGCCCCAGGCAGGTGGCGTCGAAGTCGCAGAGCAGCGCGCGGCCGTCCGCGGCCCGCACGAGGTTCGCCAGATGCGCGTCCCCATGTATGACGACCCGCGGCAGCGCGTAGCGGATGGTGGACAGAGCCGCCGCGATCCGGCCGGTCATCTTCTCCAGGAAACGGCGGTCGGGCCCGGGGAGCGCCTCGGCGTCGGATAATCGCCGGCGGACGTCGTCGAGGGGATCCCAGCATGGCAGCGGCGGTTCCGGCGGCGCCAGGGTGTGCAGACCGCGCAGCGCGCCGGCCAGCTCCGCGGTGTCCGGTGCCGGACCGCCGGGCGGGGTGCCGGGTGGCGTCGCGTCGGCCCAGACCGTCGCGAGGAAGCCGGCCGCCGTGACCGGGGCCGGCACGCCGGGGAGCAGCCGGACGGCCGGGACGTGGTTCTCCGCCAGCCAGCGGGCCACCCGGACCACCTTGTTCACCCGATGCGCCATCGCGGCCGATCCGATGATCCGGACAACCGCGCCGGCCCGTGGCAGCCGGTACACCGCGTTCACGGTTCTCTTGATCAGCATGGCATCCGAGTCGTCCAGGCCGGMCTCGGCGCAGATCGCACCGAGGGCGCGGCGGGTCCGCTCCGCGGTGAACCGCGCGTGGTCCGGCGAGCCCGCCGGAGGGTGCCCGCCGTCGGCCACTGCGCCCTCGCACGGTCCTCGTACGGTGGCCGGCGTCAGACCGGCGAGCTCGGCACGGGAACCGCGCGCCCGCCGGGCCGCTGCCGCGCCGCGGAGCGTTGCCACTCCCGGATGAGTACCGCGAGGTCCCGCACCTGGCGCACCTCGCTGTGCGGCCGGGTGGCCGCGAGCAGCTGATCCGCGCGTCCCGAGACGGAGGCCACGGTTCGCCCCCAGGAGATCTGGATCGCCTCGGTGGCCAGGGCGCAGACCTGGTCGAGTTCCAGGCGACCCTGCCGGGCCAGCGCCAGGGCGAGATCGAGGCGGATCACCGACCGGAATCCCGGGGCGTTCATCCCGTCCAGCTTCGGCAGGGCGAGATCCGCGTGTTCCTGGGCGGCCTGTGGTCGGCCGAGTAGACACAGGGCCGTCGTGGCGTTGTAGGGCACCTCGACCGGATTGAACTGGTCGAAACTCGGACCGGGACGGCCCCACTGGTCCGCCGGGATGGCGTCCGCCAGGTCGTACGCCCGGTCCAGGGCCTGGGCCGCGCCCCGCACGTCACCGAGGGCGGCGAGGGCACGCGCCTCCTGGCAGACAAGTCGGGCCCGCACGGCACCRCCACTGACGTGGGTCAGCCCGTCCCGGGCAAGGCGGAGCGCCTCGTCGGGCCGGCCGGCGTAGAACTCGTTGACGGCCGCGACTTCCCGGGCCGAGCCGCGAAGCGCACCCTCACCCACCGAGCGCCCCGCCTGGAACCCGAGCGACGTCAGCGATCGCGCGGTCTCGATGTCACCGAGTTTGAAGGCCGCATCCGCACCCAGCACGGCGACCCGCCCCCGCAGCACGTCGCGCCGGTGGGCGTCGCCGGCGGGGATGGACCGCCGGCTGAGTCGCTCCAGGCCGCGGCGCAACCGCTCGGTCTGGGCCAGGATGTGCGCGGGTGGGGTCGCCTCGTGCGCGTCGAGGAGGTCGTCGAGCAGATCGTCGGCGCGTTCCAGGGCGAGCTGGATCGGACTGGCCGCGAGGACGTCCGAGACCTCCATGATCTGTCCCTCGGCGAGGATCGCGGTCATGACCGCCGCTCCCGCATAGCGATGGAACTGCCTGCGGTCCGAGGCACCGGGGGCCGGGGCGCCGAGGCGTGTGGTGTGGGGGGCCGACGACGGTGTCGGCTGCGCCGGGATCGCTCCGCTCACAGCGCCGAATGGTGCTTCGCTCACAGTGCCGAAGGATGGCGTGCCCGCGGGTGCCGGCGACACATCGGTGGGGCTCGTTGCGGCTTTCGTCATCGAAGGCTGGGGCGGTGGCGCCGGCTCGTAGTCCTCGGGGTGGTCGTCCGGAGGGGTGCGCGCCGGCGGGATGACGATCGACTCGGTGGTCGCCCACCAGGGTGGGAGAGGGGCCGCCCGGCTCGCCGGGACCCAGGCCCCGGGGTCGGGCCCGCGCGTCGGTGAAGATCCGCTCGACTGCGGCATGCCGCGCGTCCTTCCTTCAGACAGCACCACGGTCGTGACCGTGACGACAAGGTAGTGGGGGTAGAGCCCACCGCGAGAAGCGACCGACCGGGGGCGCACAGTGAGACCACGCGCCCGCATCGGTGCCGCGACCGCCATCCTCCCTGACGGCGGTCCGGCCGGATCCAGCGATCAACGGCCGAAGTCTCCCGGCGGTCGTACGACGGCCTCGCTGCCGCCGGCCGGTCGTTCCGGTCGCTCTGGTTGGTCCGACCGGATCTGGCCTGTGTCTCGCTTTGTCAATAGTAGGAGGGAGGCTGCGCCGGAGGGTGATGATTATTGGTGCGCAAAGTTCCTGTCATCGTGGCTCTGCGTGGTGTTACCCGGAGGTTTCCTCTGCCGATCATGTTTGGCGGGCAAGCCGGCGGCGATGCGATGCGGCGGTGGAGCTCGCCGGTCGGCGGTGGCGGGATGAGGAAGGGGGGCGCTGGCAGGACCGACAGGATCGCGCGGCGCAGGCTTGTGGATCATCGCCCCGGCCCGGGAGGGTCCCGGGCGACGAGCCGAGGGAGGCCGGGATGCGGCCCGCCGCCGGTTCGCTCCAGAACGGGAACGAGGCGGCAATAGCTTTGTAATCATGACACCTTGTCATGATTACCGAAAAGGTGAAGCTGGGGGACCCGATGTTGGTCCGATCGGCGCCGGCGTCCATCCCCGCGCTCGGGTCGTCCATCCCCGCGTTCGGGTCGTCCATCCCCGCGTTCGGATCGGTAGCCTCGGTATCGTGGTCGATGGCCCCCCGACGTGCTTTCCGGCCGGCAGGTCGCGCAGCTGGTGTCGACCAGGCCGGCCGTGGTCGGCGCGCCGTGCCTGATGACCGTGTGGCGCGGTGTCCCGCCGATCCGCTGGTCGGGCCGCGGACGAACCTGCCGTCCGCCGACGCGTCCCTGGCCCGTGAGCTCGATGACCTGGCGCACCGGGCCTGGCCGCCGTTGCGCCAGGTCGAACGGGCCGGGTGGGTGCTGCGCGAGTCCGCCGGGTCGTCCCGGCGAGGCAACTCGGTCTGGGCCCGCGGCGACGTGCCCGACCTCGCCGCGGCGCTTGCCACGGTGCGGGATTTCTACACCGCCGCCGGTCTGCCGCCGACCTTCCAGCTGACACCCTTCTCCCGGCCGACCGGGCTCGGCGCGGTCCTCGACGCCGCCGGGTACGACGACACCGGTCCTACCGACGTCTGCACGGCGCCTCTCGCCGGCCTTGTGAGTGGTGCCGACCGGGCACCGGCGGCTGCCGGCTCGGTGGGGATGACCGTCACCACCACGCCGGCGGATGAGTGGCTGGATGTCGCCGGCCAGGTGCTGACGACGTTCAACGCGCAGCGGCCCGGCACGCTCGCGGTGCTCTCGGCGCTGCGGCTGCCCACCATCTACATCACCCTGACCGTGGACGGCATGCCGGCGGCGGTCGGACGCGGCATCGCGGACGACCGTTGGCTGGGTGTCTACAGCATGGCCACCCTGCCCGTGGCCCGTGGCCGGGGCGCGGCCCGCCGGGTTATCGCGGCACTCGCCGAGTGGGCGGCGGGCAGAGGCGCCACTCATGCGTATCTGCAGGTCGAAGAGGTCAGCGCCGCGGCGCGGGGCCTGTACGCCGATCTTGGTTTCCGGCCGGTCTACCGCTACACCTACCGCCGTGCGCCGCTGGACGCGACGTCCGGTGGAGGTCTCCCATGAGCGGGACCGTCGAGGAACTCCTCCTGCCGGGCGGCCTGACCAGGGTGATGGGCGTCGTCAACGTCACGCCGGACTCGTTCTCGGACGGCGGTACCTACCTCGATCCGCTGGACGCGGTCCGGGCCGGGCTGCGGATGGCCGACGACGGGGCGGATCTCGTCGACGTCGGTGGTGAGTCGACCCGACCGGGCGCGTCTCGGGTCATCGCCGCCGAGGAGATGCGTCGCGTGCTTCCGGTGGTGGCCGAGCTCGCCGCCGCGGGCGTCCGGGTCAGCGTCGACACCAGCCGTGCCGCTGTGGCCGCCGCCGCGGTCGACGCCGGGGCGGTGCTCGTCAACGACGTGTCCGGCGGCGCCGATCCCGATCTGCTCGGTCTCGTCGCCGACCGTGGCGTGCACTACGTGCTGATGCATGGGCGGGGGACCAGTGCGGACATGGCGTCCCGGGCGGTGTACCGCGACGTGGTCGCGGAGGTGGTCGCGGAGCTCGTGGACCGGCTCGGGGCCGTGCTGGCCGCCGGGATCGCCGAGGATCGGGTCATCCTCGACCCCGGCA
Source organism: Frankia sp. CcI156 (assembly GCF_001983015.1). NCBI lineage: Bacteria > Bacillati > Actinomycetota > Actinomycetes > Frankiales > Frankiaceae > Frankia > Frankia sp. CcI156. Next base: position 186,122 of record NZ_MOMD01000003.1, on the reverse strand, counting down.
TCGGCTTCGCCAAGACCGCCCGGCACAACTGGACGCTTCTGCGCCACATCGACGCCTTCGTCGCGCTCGGCCGGCCGCTGCTCGTCGGCACGTCCCGCAAGTCGTTTCTCGGCTCGGTACTGGCGGACGCGAACGGCCCGGCCCGGCCGGTCGCCGACCGGGACGACGCCACCCAGGCGACCACCGCGTTGCTGGCCGCGGCCGGGGTGTGGGGCGTGCGGGTGCACGCCGTCCGGCCGGCCGCCGACGCCGTGCGGGTCGTGCGCGCCTGGCGGGACGATAGTGACCGGCGCGGGGACGGACCCGAGGCCGATCCCGGCCGGGCCGTGGATCCCGGCCGCGTGGAAGATCGGGAGGTTCCGTGGGCTCCGCGGTGACGGGCTCCGCGGTGACGGGCTCCGCAGCGGAGGTCGCCTCCCAATCGAGGGCCACGTCGCTCGACCGGATCACCCTGTCGGGGCTGCGGGCTCGCGGMTACCACGGGGTTCTGGCGGCGGAACGGGATCTTGGCCAGGAGTTCGTCGTCGATGCCACGCTGTGGCTCGACCTCTCTTCGGCGGCGTTCCACGACGACGTGACCCGCACCGTGCACTACGGCGAGCTTGCCGAGACCCTTGCCGGGATCGTCACCGGAGAACCCGTGAATCTGATTGAGACCCTCGCCGATCGACTCGTCCGCGCCTGTCTGCGGKACGGTCGGGTGATGCGGGCCGAGGTGACTGTCCACAAGCCCGCGGCCCCGATCGCGGTTCCGTTCGCCGATGTCGCGGTGACGATCGTCCGCAACCGGGTCGACGGCGTCGAGTCGGTGACCGCGCCGGCCGCGGCCGCGGGGGTCGTCACCGATGGCGGGTGACCGGATGATGACCCGGCCGGAGCATGCGGTGCTGTCGCTCGGGTCCAACCTCGGCGATCGTCTGGGCCGGCTGTCCGCCGCCGTCCATCGGCTCGACCGCGCGCTGGGGGTGCTCGCCGGCTCACCGGTGTACGAGACGGCACCCGTCGGTGGACCCGAGCAGGACGACTACCTGAACGCCGTCGTCCTGGTGCGCCCGGCACCCCCGCGTGATCTGCTCGAGGTCGTCCGCGAGGTGGAGGAACGGGCCGCGCGGGTCCGGGCCGTCCGGTGGGGCCCGCGAACGCTCGACGTCGATGTCATCGCGATCGGTGACCTGCGCAGTGACGACCCCGAGATCCTCGTGCCGCATCCCCGAGCACATCTGCGGGCCTTCGTCTGCGTGCCCTGGCTGGACGTTGATCCCGAGGCGACGCTGCCCGGGCACGGGCGGGTCGCCGATCTGGTCGCCCGGATGGCCGCGGGGAAGCACCCGGCCGGTCTGCGCCGGATCCCGTGGTCGCTGTCGGATCCCGTGGTCGAGGCGGATCCGGGGGCCGATGCCGTCACCGATCCCGCCGTCGGCGGCAGTGACGCCGAAGAGGCGGCCAGGTGAGACCGACCCGGGCACGTGATCTCATCGCGGTCGCGGTGGCGTTCGGGGTACTCGGGTACCTGCTGCTGTGGTGGGCGTACCGATCGATTCCYACGCTGCCGCGAACGGCGTCGGTGTCGGTTCTCATGATCGGTGCCATCGAGCTCCAGGTCGCATCCCTGACCCRTCGCCGGCTGGAGGGGCGGCCGGGAACGCGGCCGATCCTCCCGCTCACGGTCGCCCGGCTCGCCGCGTTGGCCAAGGCGAGCTCCGTCGTCGGAGCGGCGCTCGCCGGCATCTGGGCGGGTGTGTTCGGCTACACCATGCCCCGCACGGGGGAGTTCCCGACCGCGGGCGGCGACGCGCTCACCGCGGGTCTCGGGTTGGCTGCGGCGATGGTGCTGTTAACCGGGGGCCTCATCCTCGAACGGGTGTGCCGGGTCAAGAAGCGTTAGCCCGGCCCGGCCCGGCCCGGCTCCGGGAGGAATGTCCTGATGGAACACCGAAAAGTGGTGTGATCACCGATGGGCCGCCTGTTCCGATTCGTATTGGTAGGACTACTCTGGGGTAGATTGCGATATATGACCGTGGTCGGTGTCGGGGTTGTCCTGGGCCACCTCCGTAGGGTGGTGATTGTCGGCGTTGTTCGCGTCGTCGGTGGATGGTGCGGTGACGTGGCGCCCAGGCGCCGGGGGTGGGAAGGGGCGGGTGATGGTCGCTGAGGGCAGGAACTCGCACGGTGGCACGCGCGCGCAGCCGCGACTGAACCATGGTCGGGTGGACCATGGTCGGGTGGGCGATGGCGCCGATCCCGGCCCACCCGCCGGTCCGGTTCGCGACCCGGCGCGGAACTTCTCGGACCCCGTGCGTGATCTCCCTGCCAACGCGGCTCGGGCCGCTCCCCGGTCGGGTCCGGCAGCTGAGGGAACCGCCGCGCCCCGGCGCCGCCAGCCGTCCGAGGGCCGGATCGTCGCGTTCAGCACGCTGGCGACGAGATCCGCCAGGAGGCCCGAGCCCCGCCACTCGCCGCGAGCCGCCGCGCCGACGTTCGACGGACCGGCGTACGGTGACAATCCAACACCGTACGATATCGTACAATCTCATACAGTGACGCCAGCGCAGGTTGATCGGCCGGCCTCGGCTTGGCGGCCCCCGGGCGGGCCGGTCCCGCCCGGGGAGCGGCCCGAGCCGGCGCAGCGATCCGAGCCGGCGCAGCGATCCGACCATCGCGGCGGTTGGCCCGACCCACGCGGCGCGGGTGTCTCCCCGCCGGGTGGGGTCGATGCCCCCCGGCACCGACCCGCGTATTCCTCGTCTCCCCCGGACCCGCGCGCGCCGTCCGGGCTGGACCGGGGATCTCCTCCGGACCCGGACGGCTTCTCCCGGGGCGGCGGTCGGCCGGGTTCCGGACTTCGGCCGGGTTCCGGGCTACTGGACGAGGTCAGCTTCACCGGGTACCAGCACGCGATCAGGGACGACGGCCCACGGACCGCCGGGGAACCCCGGCGCGCCCCGGATCGGATGTCACCGGGCGCTGCCTCCGGCCGGCCACGAGCGGACCCGCCGGGACAGGGTCGGCGGGGGAGTCCTGAAGTCGACGGGCCGGATGCCGGCGACGCTGCCGCCGTCTCGGAGCCGGCCCGCCCGCACGGCCGCGTGGCCGGTAGCCGAGCCCGTACCCGAGCCGGTACCCGAGTCCCGGCTGGAGGGGGCCGCCAGCCGCGTAACCCGGTACTCAGCGCGATTCAGGCGGCGGTGCTCGCGGCGGTCCTCGTCGTCGGCGTCTCGCTCGGCCGGACACTGGCCCTGCCCGGTGACGCCGGGACGATGTCCCGGGTCGCGGACTGGGGACGGGTGAACCATCTGTCCTTCCTCGTGGATCAGTTCGACCGGCGTCGTTAGGGCTTGGACCGGCGCCGTCGGCGGAGATTGGGCTTCGCGGCTCAGGCCCGTAAAAAGTTCGCAAAGATGGCATACAACGCAGAGGTTTGTCGACCAGAGAGCGATTGTTGTCACCGTTGCCGTACTTGTCGCTTTATGGTCTCCATTGAGTATGATCGAAGCAATGTCCAGGTAACCTGTGGATCCTCGGCCACGCGGACCATCCGGGCCGGCGGAGCAGGAGAAGCGGTCCCGGCGAAATTGGTTGCGCCCAGTTTGCCGAATCCTCTTGCATCCGATGGCCCCGGGCGTGTGAAATCGGTATCGGTAGGTCTGTCGCATTCCGTCGACCTCGCCGCGAAGAGGCCCGTCTCGGGCATCCTGGTCGCCGATGTTCGGCCGAGCGCGCGTCCTGGCCTGCCAAAGCATCCAGGGAGGCCACGTGCGTCCAAGACCCGCACCTTCTCCTGCGGCACCCCTGACCGTGAACAGTGGCGGCCAGGGGCGGGTGGGCCAGGACCGGGCCGGGCAGGGCCATGCCGGCAACGGCCGGGCCGGGCAGCTCCCGGACGCCTCCGACGGACCCGGCCGGCTGCCCACCGAGGCCGAGGCCGCCGCGATCACGGCGGCGGTCTTCGACAGCCCGCTGGTGTCCAGGGTGTCGCCGGATGGTCTGCGCATCACCGGCATCCGCACCTCGACCGGCGCACCCGACTGGGCGTTTGCGGTGTTGTCTCCGCTGGGCGGTACCGATCCGGCGATCGCGGTACTGCGGTGGGACACCAGCTGCGGATGGGTGCTCGATCAGGTGGGGACGGCCCGGGTCGGGATCGGCGGTGGAGCGGCTGGACGGCACGACGACCTGCCGCGCGGGGCCATCACCCGTCGCCGCGGTGCCGGTGTCCGCCGCGGTTGCKAATCCGGCATCCGCCCAGGTGACGCGGCACGGCCCGGCTGAGCGACGGCGCCCTGTCGGCCTGGCGTCGCGCCAGCTACCGTCGTGAGGGTGTCGATGCCGGCCGCCGAGGCCTCAGGACAGCGCCCGTGACCCTTGTGGACTGGTTGCGTGCGCTTCCGGATCAGGCGTTGACCCGGCTCTTCCTCCTACGGCCGGACCTGGCGACGCCGCCCCCACCGGACTTCGAGGTGCTTGCGGCCCGCCTGGAGATCCGGGTCAGCGTGGCCCGCGCGTTGGAACGTCTCGACACGGGCGCCTGCGAGCTCCTGGAGGCGTTGACGATCCTTCCCCGGCCGGTGTCCCTGGCGGAGCTGACAAGGTTCTGCGGGCATTCGGAGGTGTCCGAGCCGGTGGGCCGGCTTCGTGACCTCGGGCTCATCTGGGGCGACGATGCCGAGCTGCGGGTCACCGGGATGGTCGTCGACCTCCTCGGCGTGCGCCCGCTGGGGCTCGGCCGTCCCGTGCGAGCCTGCCTGACGACGTACCGGCAGTCCCAGCTCGCCCGGCTCCTGACCGCGGCCGGCCTGCCGGTGCCCCGGGGCGCGGTCGACGAGACGACGACCGGGGTCGCCGTCCGGGAAGCGATGATCGACGCGTTGAGCGACGCCTTCGCGGACGCGGATCGGGTGCGGGAGTGGATCGAGACCTGCTCCTCCCGGGCGCGGCAGCTGCTGGACCGGCTGGCCGCGGGTCCGGCGCTCGGCGCCACCACGGAGGCGGGCCGGTTGCTGGGGGTGTCCGCGGCCCGAACCCCGGTGGAGGAACTACTCGCCCGCGGCCTGCTCGTCGGATTGGACGAGGAGACCGTCGAGCTGCCGCGCGAGGTTGGGCTGGTCGTGCGCGGCGAGCATCCGGCCGGGGTCCTGCACCCGCATCCGCCCGCCGTCGAGGGAGAGGTCGTCGGGGTGGCGGCGGTTGACGCCGTGGCGGCCCTGGCGGCGGACACCCTCGTCCGGTGGGTCACCACCCTGCTGGACGCTTGGGGCGCGAGCCCGGTCACTCCGCTGCGCACCGGCGGGTTGAGCGTGCGGGACCTGCGGGCCGCCGCGAAACTGCTCGACGTTGACGAGCGGACCGCGGCCTTCGTGGTGGAGCTGGCCGCGGCGGCCGGCCTGGTTGACGCGACCGCGGGGGTTGACGTCCAGTACGTGCCGACCACGGCCTACGACCGCTGGGGCACCGACCTGGTGGCGGCCCGGTGGGCCGTACTGGTCGAGGGCTGGCTGCGCTCGCCGACCGCCGCCTGGCTGGTCGGCGAGCGGGACGAACGGGGCCGGCAGATCGCTCCCCTGTCGCTGGACGTGCGGCGGCCGGCCGTGCAGGACCTGCGTGCCCAGGTCCTGCGGGCGCTGGCCGCGGCGCCCGCAGGGGTGGTGCCGACCGCGGAGTCGTTGCGTGCCCTGCTGACCTGGCGAGCGCCCCGGCGCGGCGGAATGCTGCTCGCCGGGATGATCGACGGAACGATCGTCGAGGCCGAGCTGCTCGGGCTGACCGGCCGGGGCGCGCCGAGCACGGTCGGTCGGTTACTCGCCGCCCAGCTCGACGCGGAGAACGCCGATCCGACGCGGAACGTGGGCGTGCCGAGCCGATCGGCGGCTGGTGATCCAGGGCTGTGCGTCAGGCTCGCCGACGCGCTTGCGCCGCTGCTGCCCGAGCCGGTCGAGGAGCTGCTGCTGCAGGGGGATCTCACCGCGGTTGCCCCGGGCCCGCTGGTACCCCGGGTGGCTGCGGAGCTGGCGCGGATGGCGGATGTCGAGTCCGCGGGCGCGGCCACCGTCTATCGGTTCTCCGAGGCCTCGCTGCGTCGCGGCCTGGACTCGGGCCTGGTAGCGGAGGACATCCACGCGATGCTCGTCCGTCTCGGTCGAGGCGGGGTGCCGCAGGCCCTCACCTATCTGATCGACGACACCGCCCGGCGGCACGGCCGGTTGCGGGCCGGTCCCGCCGCGAGCTACCTGCGCTGCGAGGACACGGCGCTGCTCGCCGAGGTGGTCGCCAACCGGCGTACCCAGGCGTTGGGGCTGCGCCGGATCGCGCCGACGATCGTCATCTCCCCACTGCCGACCGCGGAGATGCTCGCCGGCCTGCGCAACGCCGGGTTCGCCCCGGTCGCGGAGGCCCCGGACGGGCGGGTGGTGCTGCGCCGGCCCGCCGCCCATCGGACGCCGGCGCGTCCCCGCGCGGCGTCGGTCGACGTGGCCGACACCCGGATCAACCAGCTGCGCGACGTGGTCCGGCTGGTCCGCCGGGGCGACGACAGCGCGCGGGCGGTCCGGGCGGCCGGCGAGGTTCCCGGCATCGAGGTCGGGCTCACCCGGTCCGCGCCGTTGATCCTGGTGCTGCTGCAGGGAGCCGTCCGGGACCGGCGCCGGGTGCTGCTGGGCTACGTTGACCAGCAGGGTGCGCCGAGCGACCGGATCGTGCGGCCCACCGTCGTCGAGGGCGGCTGGCTCACCGCGTGGGACKAACTCAGCGCCGGCCCGCGTCGTTTCGTCCTGCACCGGGTGACCGGCGTCGCTGACATCGACGACGCGTTCGGCGGACCGCCGGTGGCGGCGGACTGGTCGGCCGCCGCGGAGGATCTCGCCGATCCGCCATGAGCCGGGCGGGCCGGTGGGCCGGTGGGCCGGTACCTGTACCGGTACCGGTGTGCCCGCTTGCCCGCGGGACCCGCGGTGGTTTCGGTCGGGCTTCGGCCCCTCTGGTTACCGTGTCGGTGGTCGGCTGTACCGTCGAAGGGCGCCGGTGAACGAGCAGCGCGCCGCCGGTGTGATCGTGCCGGTGCTACGCCGGTGGCCCGCACCGCACCGATCGGTGCAGGGCGGCTCGTGTTGGTGGTTCACTGATGGGTCGATACCCACGGCGGAACCTACGGCGGACGGAAAGGGCGGTGGCGGGTGACGGACGGCCCGTTGATCGTCCAGTCGGACAAGACGTTGCTGCTCGAGGTCGAGCATCCCAGTGCTGTCGAGGCGCGGTCGGCCATCGCTCCGTTCGCCGAGCTCGAACGGTCTCCGGAGCACGTGCACACCTATCGGGTGACGCCGCTGGCGCTGTGGAACGCCCGGGCCGCCGGTCATGACGCCGAGCAGGTTGTCGATGCGCTGGTTCGCTTCTCCCGTTACGCCGTGCCRCACGCCCTGCTCGTCGACATCGCCGACACGATGGATCGCTACGGTCGGCTGCGCCTGGAAAATGACCCGGCCCACGGGTTGGTGTTGCGTGCTCTCGACCGGGTGGTGCTCGTCGAGGTGGCCCGGGCCAAGAAGGTCGTGCCGATGCTCGGCTCCCGCATCGACGACGACACGATCGCCGTGCACCCCTCCGAGCGCGGCCGGCTCAAGCAGGTGCTGCTCAAACTCGGGTGGCCGGCGGAGGATCTCGCCGGCTACGTCGACGGCGAGGCGCACCGGATCGACCTGCGCCAGGACGGCTGGGAGCTGCGCGACTACCAGAAGGGCGCGGTAGCCGGGTTCTGGGAGGGCGGGTCGGGGGTCGTCGTGCTGCCTGCGGGCGCCGGGAAGACCATCGTCGGCGCCGCGGCCATGGCCCAGGCCGGGGCGACCACGCTGATCCTGGTTACGAACACGGTCGCCGGCCGGCAGTGGCGGCACGAGCTGCTGCGCCGCACCTCGCTGACCGAGGAGGAGATCGGCGAGTACTCCGGGGAGCGCAAGGAGATCCGGCCGGTCACCATCGCCACCTACCAGGTGATGACGGCCCGGCGTAAGGGCGAATACCTGCACCTGGAGTTGTTCGGGGCCCGGGACTGGGGTCTGATCGTCTACGACGAGGTGCATCTGCTCCCGGCGCCGGTCTTCCGGATGACCGCCGACATCCAGTCCCGTCGTCGGCTCGGCCTGACCGCGACCCTCGTCCGGGAGGACGGCCGGGAGGGCGACGTCTTCTCGTTGATCGGGCCGAAGCGGTATGACGCCCCGTGGCGGGAGATCGAGGCACAGGGCTGGATCGCGCCGGCGCAGTGCACCGAGGTGCGCGTCACGCTCACCGAGGACGAGCGGATGGCCTACGCCGTCGCCGAGCCGGAGGAGCGGTACCGGATGTGTGCCACCGCCCGCAGCAAGCGGGCGGTGGTGGAGCGTCTCGTCCGCCAGCACTCCGATGACCGGGTGCTGGTGATCGGCGCGTATCTCGACCAGCTCGACGAGCTCGGGGAACTGTTGGACGCCCCGGTCATCCAGGGTTCCACCCGTAACCGGGAGCGGGAGCGACTGTTCGAGGCGTTCCGGACCGGGGAGATCACCACACTGGTCGTTTCCAAGGTCGCGAATGTCTCCATCGACCTGCCGGAGGCCGGGGTGGCCGTGCAGGTCTYGGGCACGTTCGGTTCCCGCCAGGAGGAGGCCCAGCGGCTCGGTCGGGTGCTGCGGCCCAAGGCCGACGGCCGCACGGCGCACTTCTACACGGTGGTGGCCCGCGACACCCTTGACCAGGAGTACGCGGCGCACCGCCAGCGATTCCTCGCCGAGCAGGGCTACGCCTACACCATCGTCGACGCCGACGACGTCTGCTAGCCCCGCACGGGCCTTCGGCGGGCTTCCCGGGGTAGCGGTCGGCGTCGCGCCATCACTCCGAGTCGGGCGGGTCGATCAGCTCGGCCGGCTGGATCGCCACCGGAAAGGGCTGGGTGGCGGTGAAGGTCTCCTTCCCGCTGACCGTGCGGGTGGCGAGGTACGCGTCGGCGACCAGGTCGTACGCCTCGATGGTGGCGGTGTCCGGGTCGATCAGCCAGCAGGACGGCACGCCGCGTTGCCGGTAGAGATCGAGTTTGAGGGTGCGGTTGTAGCGCCGGGTGYTGGCGTCGGCCACTTCGATGACGAGGGACGGGGTGTCCCGGAACCGACGGCCGGTGTCACCACTCGCCGCCGCCACCACGACGTCCGGCACGAGCAGACTGCGGGGGGACAGCTCCACCCCGATCCCGGCCGGCAGGATATGAGCTCCGGAGGTGGCCGTGTCCGCCAGGATCCGGACCAGGCGCGCCGTGACGCGGGCCCGCAGCGGTGTCGGCCATGGTCGCAGGACGCACAAGCCGTCCAGGAGTTCGAACCGAGCGTCGTCATGCCCGCCCGTGTCGAGATCTTCCACGGTGACCGGGGGGGTGGGAACGGTCATCGAGGGGCGATGGGAGCGCGGCTGTGCGGGGGCCTGAACCACGATGGCTATCGTGCCTGTTGCCGTGGCCGCTGTCTAAAGCTGGCATGCGTTAATTGTCCGTGTCGCGACAAAAGGTCGAAGTCTAACGAAGACGACCTTCGAATTGTTCAAAAGGAGTGATATAAAGCTCTTGTCTCTTGGATTACCCGATGATAATTTGGTCGCCGTCGATGGCGGCCGAGAAGAGCGTTCTTGGAAAGATCGTCTTTGGGAGTGCCTTCCGGCGTTCGCTCCGTCCCGAGTGGCGCCCGGCTCCCACGCCAGAGAGCTTGCCCCCGCGGAACCTCCCGTCCGCGGGGGCAAGCCTTTCCCCGCACGGAGCCTTCGGCCGTGATGCACGGGCGAACGCACGAGGGCGGCCCCGGGAGAACCGGAGCCGCCCTCGTCCAGACGGTGGTGCAGGGTACAGCGGGTGACGAGCTGGACTAGAAGTCCATGTCGCCGCCGCCGCCCGGGACTGCCGGGGCCGGGTTCTTCTCCGGCTTGTCGGCGATGACGGCCTCGGTGGTGAGGAACAGGCCGGCGATCGACGCGGCGTTCTGCAGGGCGGAGCGGGTGACCTTGGCCGGGTCGATGATGCCGGTGCCGATCAGGTCGACGTACTCGCCGGTGGCCGCGTTCAGGCCGTGGCCGGTCGGCAGGTTGCGGACCTTCTCGACCACGACGCCGCCCTCGAGACCGCTGTTGAAGGCGATCTGCTTGATGGGCGCCTCGAGCGCGAGCCGGACGATGTTGGCACCGGTCGCCTCGTCGCCGGACAGGTCCAACTTCTCGAAGGCAGTGATCGACGCCTGGAGCAGCGCGACGCCGCCACCGGCGACGATGCCCTCCTCGACAGCGGCCTTCGCGTTGGACACCGCGTCCTCGATGCGGTGCTTCTTCTCCTTGAGCTCGACCTCGGTGGCCGCGCCGACCTTGATGACGGCGACGCCGCCAGCCAGCTTCGCGAGCCGCTCCTGGAGCTTCTCGCGGTCGTAGTCCGAGTCCGACTTCTCGATCTCGTTGCGGATCTGGCTGACCCGACCGGCGATCTGGTCGGGGTCGCCGGCACCCTCGACGACGGTCGTCTCGTCCTTGGTAACGACAATCTTCCGGGCACGGCCGAGCAGGTCGAGCGAGGTGCTCTCGAGCTTGAGGCCGACGTCCTCGGAGATGACCTGACCACCGGTCAGGATGGCGATGTCGCCCAGGATCGCCTTGCGGCGGTCACCGAAGCCGGGGGCCTTCACCGCGGCGCTCTTGAAGGTGCCGCGGATCTTGTTGACGACCAGGGTGGCCAGCGCCTCGCCCTCGACATCTTCGGCGATGATCGCCAGCGGCTTACCGGTCTGCATGACCTTCTCCAGCAGCGGGAGCAGGTCCTTGACCGCGGAGATCTTGCTGTTGACGATCAGGATGTACGGGTCGTCCAGGACGGCTTCCTGACGGTCCGCGTCCGTGACGAAGTACGGCGAGATGTAGCCCTTGTCGAAGCGCATACCCTCGGTGAGCTCGAGCTCGAGGCCGRAGGTGTTGCTCTCCTCGACGGTGACGACGCCTTCCTTGCCGACCTTGTCGAGCGCCTCGGCGATGAGGCCGCCGATGGCCGAGTCACCCGCGGAGATGGACGCCGTGGAGGCGATCTGCTCCTTGGTCTCGACCTCCTTGGCCTRCTTGGACAGCTMCTCGGAGACGCGCTCGACCGCGACCTCGATGCCCTTCTTCAGCCCGAGGGGGTTGGCGCCGGCGGCCACGTTGCGCAGACCCTCGCGCACCAGGGCCTGGGCCAGGATGGTGGCGGTGGTGGTGCCGTCACCCGCGACGTCGTTGGTCTTCTTCGCGACTTCCTTGACGAGTTCCGCGCCGATCTTCTCGTACGGGTCCTCGAGCTCGATCTCCTTGGCGATGCTCACACCATCGTTGGTGATCGTGGGGACGCCCCACTTCTTCTCCAGCACGACGTTGCGGCCCTTCGGCCCGAGCGTGACCTTGACCGCATCGGCCAGCTGGTTCATGCCGCGCTCCAGGCCGCGCCGAGCCTCCTCGTCGAAGGCAATGATCTTCGGCATGGTTTCTGGGTCCTCCCAGTGGGATGGCAGGTTCGATGGCCTGGCCCTAACGACGCCCGCGACGGACGGCTCCCGCCTGCTCCGGACCCGGGTGATGCACCTCGGACACAGCGCGGATCGGGCAGCCTCGCCGTTTCAGCCTTGGCACTCCCTAGGCGAGAGTGCCAGGTCTTGTTTAGCACTCGGCCTGGGTGAGTGCAAGCTGGCCCATGGTTCCGCGTGCCCGACGCCGATCCCCCGCGGCACCCCGCCGTCGTCCGCRGCCCTTCCGTTGGTCCGGCGTGGTCCACGAAGTTCGTCGAATGCGCTGTGCCGTGCCGGGCCCGAGTCAGTCGTCGCCGAGGCCGGCGGCCTCGAAGGCGCGCAGCGACGGCTTGATCGTCGCGGTCGGTCCGCCCGTCTCGACGAGGGGGTCGAGCGTCTTCAGCCCATCGCCGGTGTTGTAAAGGACGGTTTCGGCGGCCGGGTCGAGCAGCCCCTCGCGCAGCAGCCTGCGCAGGGTGGCCACGGTGACGCCACCGGCCGTCTCGCCGAAGACGCCCTCGGCGCGGGCGAGCAGCCGGATCCCGTCGATGATCTCCTCGTCGGTCACGTCCGTGATAGCCCCGCCGGTCCRCCGAGCCACGTCGAGGGCGTAGGGGCCGTCGGCCGGGTTGCCGATCGACAGCGACTTGGCGATTGTGGCGGGCCGGACCGGGGCGACCGTCTCGACGCCGCGGGCGAACGCGGCGGCCACCGGGTTGCAGCCGGCCGCCTGCGCACCGAACACCCTGTACGGCGTCGGCTCGACCAGGCCGAGCCGGCCGAGCTCACCGAAGGCCTTGTCGATCTTTGTTAGCAGTGAACCGGAGGCGATCGGCACGACGACCTGCTCGGGCAGCCGCCAGCCGAGCTGCTCGGCGACCTCGTAGCCGAGCGTCTTGGATCCCTCGGCGTAGAAGGGGCGGACGTTGACGTTGACGAACGCCCATTCGTACTCTCCGGCCAGCTCGCTGCACAACCGGTTCACGTCGTCGTAGTTGCCCTGGATGGCGACCAGCGTCCCGCCGTACACCCCGGTGGAGACCGTCTTGCCAGCCTCGAGGTCGTGCGGTACGAGCACCACCGAGCGCAGCCCGGCACCGGCCGCGTGCGCCGCCACCGACTGCGCGAGGTTGCCCGTCGAGGCGCAGGCGACCGTGGTGAAGCCCAGCTCACGGGCGGCGGTGAGCGCCACGGAGACGACCCGGTCCTTGAAGGAGTGGGTGGGGTTGGCGCTGTCGTCCTTGATATAGAGCGTCTTCATCCCCAGCTCCGCGGCGAGCCTCGGGGCCGGGCGCAGTGGCGTCCAGCCGGCCCCGAGGGAGACCCGCCGCGCCGGGTCATGCCCGGCGGGCAGCAGCCCGACGTAACGCCACAGGTTCGCCGGACCACGTTCGATGGACTCTCGGGTCACACGAGCCAGCAGGTCCGGGTCGTAGGCGATTTCCAGAGGAGCGAAGCATTCCACGCACACATGCGTAGGGGACAGCGGGTAGGTGGCGCCGCAGTGCCGACAGGACAGCGAGACCGCGGGGTTCGCGACCTCGAGGGTGGGACTGGTGGCACGCTCGGGCGCGAGTGTCATGAAGAAGCTCCTCATCTTTCCCGGGGCAGTCTGCCACCAGGCCGGAATTAGCACCTGCCGCGCACGGGATGCGGGTGGTTGCCGGGGCTTCGCTGGGCCGTTCCCTCTGCCCCTCTGGATGAGCCAGATGAAGTTGTCTGTCCGTACTGTAGACCGTGCGCGGGTGGTCGTGCACCGGTGTTGCCTCTGGTTGTGGACATGATATGGGTCGGTCGGAGGTTTCTCGGTGTGGTCCCACCGGTGCGGGCGGGGCCTGCCCGCTCCTACCGGCCGCGCGTGCCCCCATGCCCGGAGATCGACCCGATCATGYCAGAGCCAGGGAGTCTGTAACAGTGAGTATCCGCGTCGTCTATACCGATCTTGACGGCACGATGGTCGGTCCCAAGGGTTGTTTCTTCCGGGCGGAGGGGGGAGCGATCACGCTGGAGCCGGCTCGCGCGCTCGCCGAGCTGCACGACGCCGGCATTGCGCTGGTTCTGGTCAGCGGGCGTACCCGTCCGCAGCTTCTCGAGGCCGCGGCGATCTTCGGTGCGGACGGGTTCATCGGGGAGCTCGGCGCGATCGTCGGCTGGAACGAGGGGCGCGACAGCGAGATCCTGCGCGGCGCGATGCCGCCCGACTTCGACCAGGTACCGGAGTACCTGCTCGACCGGATGGTCGAGCGCTACCCCGGGCGGCTGGAGCTGCACACCCCCTGGCACTCCGGCCGGGAGGTCGACGTCATGCTTCGCGGGAAGATCGACGTGTCGGAGGTCGACGGCTGGCTCACCGAGACCGGATTCTCCTGGTTGAGCATGCGTGACAACGGGCTGATCTCGCCGGTCCACATGCCTGATCTTGGGGTGAATCCGCACGTCTACCATCTGGTCCCGGACGGTGTGGGTAAGGGGGACGCGGTCGCCTACGACCTCAAGCGGCGCGGGGTGTCACCGGCCGAGGCGATCGCCATCGGCGATTCCGCCAGCGACCTGGCCATGGCTCCCCATGTCGGGCGGATGCACCTGGTCGCGAACGCGGTGCGGCACCCGGACATCGCCGCCCTGCTGACGCGGTACGACAACGTCACGGTCGAGGCGGGCCCGGTCGGCGCCGGCTGGGCCAGCGCGGTGCGAGCGGCCGCCGCCGTCTGAACGCCGCCGTCTGAACGCGGTCCGCGCGTCGACGTTCGGCCCCGGCAGGGCAGACCGGACGGTCACCGGTCGGCGGCGAGGGCGTGCAGTTGGTCAGCGAACCAGCGCTGGGGCGGTAGCCGCCCGGCGACGGCGGCCAGCTCCTCGGCGCGCCGACGCCGTTCGGGGGCGGGCATCGTCAGGGCGGCGTGCAGGGCCCGCGCGGTCGCCTGGATGTCGAACGGGTTGACGACCAGCGCCGCCGTGCCCATCTCCGCGCAGGCTCCGGCCTCCCGGGAGAGCACGAGGACGGCATCCCTGGTCGAGACGATCGGCCCCTCCTTGGCGACGAGGTTCATGCCGTCCCGGATCGGGTTGACGACGAGCACCTCCGCGAGCGAGAGGGCCGCGATCGACCGGGGGTAGTCGTCGGTGATCTCCAGCCGCAGCGGCAGCCAGGTGTCCGTGGCGAACTCGTCCTCGATCTCCGCGGCCAGGCGCTGCACCGCGGCGGTGTACTCCCGGTACTCCGGCAGATCGTGCCGTGACGGGTAGGCGCAGACCAGGTGCATCACCTTGCCGCGCCATTCCGGACGGGTGCGCAGCAGCTCCCGGTAGGCGTCGAGACCGCGGACGATGTTCTTGGACAGCTCGGTGCGGTCGACCCGGACGATGAGCCGCCGCCCGCCGGCCAAGTCGACCAGCTCGGCGGCCCGGGCRGCCACGTCGGTGGCGGCGGCCCGGCCAAGCAGCTCGTYCGCGCTGACGCCGAGCGGATGCACCCCGATCCGCACCGTTCGGTGCCGCCCGGCCTCCCGTCCCGACCCGGCTCCCCGTCCYGACCCGGCCGTCCCGATGGTCACCGCCCGCCGGTCGATCCGCAGTCCGAGGAGGTCGCGGCAGCATTCCTGGAACGCGTCGGCCCAGGCGTCGGTGAGGAACCCGAGCCGGTCGGCGCCGAGCATGCCGCGCAGGATCTGTTCGCTGACGTCGTCCGGGAGAATCCGGAAGTACTCCGGCGGTGCCCAGGGAGTGTGGCTGAAGTGGGCGATCCGCAGATCCGCCCGCAGCGCCCGCAGCCGGGCCGCGACCAGGGTCAGGTGGTAGTCCTGGATCAGCACCGAGGCGCCCGGGGCGGCCTCGTGCGCGAGAGCCTGGGCGAACATCTCGTTGTAGGTCTCGTACGCCTGCCAGTCGCGGCGGAACGCCGGGCCGAAGACCGGCTGCGACGCCGGCGCGTAGAGCAGGTGGTGGATGAACCAGAGCGTGCGGTTCGCGACCGCGTTGTAAGCGCGGTCGAAAACGACCTGGTCGACGTCGAGCATCCGGACGGCGGTGCCGTCGGTGTCGTGGCCGGCGAGATCGAGGCGGCCGGCAGGCGCGGAACGCGCCGCCCGGCGATCGGCGTCACTGAGGGCGGCACACACCCACGCCATCGGACCGTCACCGTTGTCGGCCGCCACCCGGCTGAGGCCACTGACGAGGCCGCCGGCGCCCCGCCGGATTCGCAGCCTCCCGTCGTCCCCGACGGCGAACGCCACCGGCCCCCGGTTGGAGGCGACCAGCACCCGCGCGGTGCCGGTCGGCCACAGCCGCGGCAGGGTGTCTTCCTCGGCTCCCGGCATCCGACGCACACTGCGGAGAGTAGGCCATCCGCTCAGCCCTGTACGCCGGTCCATCAAGATCGTATTTTTGGGCGGCGGAGGCTCACGAATCGGCGACAGATGTCTCACGGAAATGCCCCTGGCTCAGGTTTTCCATCCAGAGAGATCACGTACAGTAATGAATCATCGAGTTGGTGGCGCTGACGAACACGCACCGGCGGGTCGTCGGCATTGAGATGCTGGTC
This sequence comes from Frankia sp. CcI156, assembly GCF_001983015.1. Lineage (NCBI taxonomy): Bacteria > Bacillati > Actinomycetota > Actinomycetes > Frankiales > Frankiaceae > Frankia > Frankia sp. CcI156. The sequence goes on along the minus strand of NZ_MOMD01000003.1, from coordinate 170,063 downwards.
GGCCCGAACCGGCCGTACGGCGGTGGCGCCGAGCCCACCCTGACGGCGTGGATCCGCCTGCGGGAGGACGACCACCCGCCGGACACGAACCGGCTGATGCGGGTGGGATGAGCCCCGGGCGGGCTGAGCGCGCCCTGCGGGGATGAGCGAACAGGGCGCGGGCGGTCAGCCGCTGAGCCGCTCGACCAGCACCTCCAGCAGGGCGACCATCCCGGGGGGCCCGCCCACGACCAGGTCGGCGCGTTCGCGGATCACGTCCGGGACCTCCGGGCTGTCGCTGCACACGGTGATACCGGGCAGCCCGCCCGCCCGTAGCTCGTCGACGGCCTCGAATGCCGGCAGATCGCCGTAGTCGTCCCCGGCGACCAGCACCGAGCGCGCCTGGCAGGCCGCGATGAGCCTGCGCAGCGCACCGCCCTTGTCGTGCCCGGGCGGACGCAGCTCCAGCACTCGCTTGCCCGGTGCCGCCTCCATCCCATGGTCTTCGGCGAGGGCCGTCAACGCCGGCGTGAGCGCGGCGAGCGCCGAGTCCGGATCGGCGGTGCGCCGCACGTGTACCACCAGCGCCTGGTGCTTGTCCTCGACGGCGGTGCCGACCGGGGCGTCGCGGAGCAGTTCGGGCAGCGCCGCGCGGACCGCGGCGACACCGGGCAGCGGCTCGGGACTGCTGATCGCGCGGCTGCCCGAGTCCCAGCGTTGCAGTCCGTACTGGCCAAGGATGATCAGGTTCCCGAAGTCGGGGATCTTCTCCAGCCCGGTCAGTTTCAGCAGAGAGTCCACCGGCCGTCCGGTGATGATGGCGAGGGTGCCGATCTCATGGGAGATCCGGCGCAGCGCATCCATCGCCCCCGGCGCCGGGACGGCGTCCGACGGCCGCGGGACGATCGGCGCGAGGGTGCCGTCGTAGTCGAGGGCGATCAGGGCGCGTTCGGGCGCGGTGAGCAGGGCGGCGAGTCCAGCGCCCCCGGCGGGTGTGCGGGGGGCGGGTGGGCTGTTCGGCGCGGATTCGGTCACTGGGCCTTCCTCGGTCACGGGTCGAGGTGGTCGGGCGCCGGTGAGGAGCGCGGCGCGGCGGTCAAGTGATCATTTTTCCGGATGGGCGGGGAAGTCGCGGGTGATCACCAGGATCAGTGTGTCGGTGGAGACGATTCTGGTCTTCGACCGGGGCACGATGCTCTCGATGCCCGGCATCGCCTCCTTCAGGGCGCGGGCGGCGTCGGCGTCGGCGTCGTCGTAGAAGACCGTCGTCACCGGGACGTTGTAGATCGACTGGTAGTTGCCCACCCGCTCGACCCGGAACCCGGCCGACTCGACCTGCTTGGCGGCCACCTCGGCGAGTCCGGCGATCCGCGAGTTGTTCAGGACGACCACCGGGGCTGTGGCCTTTGGTCCCGGCGGGGCCGGCGGCTTCGTCGCGGTGGACGCGGACGGCGCCGGCGTCGGTTTCGGGGACGCCGGCGCCGTCTTCGTGGCCCTCGGGCCGGGGGCCGGGGCCGCCGCGCGGTGCGGCGGCGGGGCCGGAGTGGTCCGGCCGCCGCCGGCTTGGTCCGTGCCCGGCCGCGCCGAGCGCGTCGGGGCCGCGACCTGGGTGGTGGAGCCGTCCGTGTTGGACGAGCCGTTCAGCAGATTGACCACCAGGATGCCCGCGAGTACGGCGAGAACCGCGACGACGCCCGCGCCGAGGGTGTGGAGCCGGTCCGGGCGCCACCGGTGGGGACGCCGCTGCGGTGCGTTCGTGGCATGTGTCATGCGTGGTCTTACCTCTCGGCCCGGTCATGTCGGCCGGATCGGGCCGCCCGGCGTTGCTCCCGCAGCCGGCGCAGCCGGCGGACCAGCATCGGATCGGCTATCAGCGCGGCTTCCGAATCGATCAGCCGGTTCAACAACTGGTAGTAGCGTGTTGATGACAGTCCGAACTCGACCCGGATCGCCTCCTCCTTGGCTCCCGGGTGACGCCACCAACCCTGCTCGAAGCGCAACATGCGACGATCGCGATCGGACAGTTCGTTCGGCGGGACGTCCGCCCGCGCCGGTTTCTCGGGCGCCGGTTTCTCGGGCGGCAGTCTCTCGGGCGGCAGAGGATGTGCTGCCTCCACAGCGGGACCTCCTCGGGACGCATCCGGGACGATGGGCGCGATGGTGCGCCGACGTACCACGCCCGGTATGGTGCGCCGCCCACTATTTCACCCCGTGGGTCCGACATCTTCGGCGTCTCCGGCGACACACGTCCCGCCCACGGCCCGGCCGCCCGGCGCGGATACGATGAGATGTTCGCGGGAGGCCCCCACCMGGTTCCGGCCAGCTCCGAGTTCCGGCCAGCTCCGAGGGCCCCGATTGGCTACCGTTGGCGCTGATTGACTTCCGGGCAGGCGGGGCACGCCGTGTGGTGGCCTACCCTTGGCCGGTGAGCCGGCGCTTCACCCGCACCACCGAGGACTTCGTCTGCCTGGTCTGCGCGACGGCCGTGCGTGGTGACGGGTACACCAACCACTGCCCGTCCTGTCTGTCGTCGCGGCACGTCGACGTCAACCCCGGCGACCGGGCGGCGCGGTGCGGCGCTGTGATGCGGCCGGTCGCGGTGGAGAGCCGTACGCACGATCTGGTCATCACGCACGTCTGCGAGCGGTGCGGGCATCGGCGCCGCAACCGGTCCGTCCCGGCGGACGATCACGACACGCTGCTGGCGGTCGCCGCCGCGGCCGCGCAGGCTGCGACGGCCCCAGGGCTGCCGGCCCCAGGGGCACGACCGCCGCGCCGCCCGGGGCGCGCGCGGCGGTCATGACCGCCGGTCAGGGATACAGACCCCGGGTCCGGTGGGCGTCGGCCACCCGGCCGACCCCGATGACGTGCGCGGCGTTGCGCATGCTGATCTTCTGGGTCGTGGCCAGCAGGGAGACCTCGCGGTACGCGCGGTCCATCAGCGCCCGGAGCCGGTCGCTGACMTCGTCCTCGGACCAGAAATACGCCTGGATGTCCTGCACCCATTCGAAGTACGAGACCGCCACCCCGCCGCCGTTGGCGAGGATGTCCGGCACCACCAGGACGCCCCGGTCGTCCAGGACCTGGTCGGCCTCGGCGGTCACCGGGCCGTTGGCACCCTCGACGATGATCGGCGCGCGGACCCGGTCGACGTTCTCGACCGTGATGACGCCCTCCAACGCCGCGGGGACGAGCACGTCGACGTCGAGCTCCAGGAGCTCGTCGTTGGTGATCGTGTCGGTTCCCGGGTAGCCGACGACCGTCTCCGCGCCGCCGGCGAGATGGCGGATGAGGGCGGCCGGGTTGAGTCCCTGCGGGTTGTAGATCCCGCCCTTCACGTCCGAGACCGCGACCACAGTGCAACCGGCGTCGTGCAGGTACTGGGCCGCGAGCGCCCCCACCTTGCCGAAGCCCTGGACCGCGATCGTCATCGCGTGCGGGTCGCGCCCGGTCTCGCGCAGCGCGGCGAACACCGAAAGCTGCACCCCCAGGCTGGTCGCCCCGGCCCGACCGGCGGAACCGCCGATGGACAGCGGTTTGCCGGTTACCACACCGGTGGTGGTGTACCCGGTGTGCGCCGAGTAGGTATCCATGATCCAGGCCATGGTCTGCTCGTCGGTGCCCACATCCGGTGCCGGGATGTCCTTCTCCGGTCCGATCAACGGGACGAGTTCGGCGGCGTAGCGCCGGGTCAGGCGTTCGCGTTCCGGCAGGGAGAGCATCGCCGGTTCCACCGCGATGCCGCCCTTGGCCCCGCCGTAGGGGATCCCCATCAGCGCGCACTTCCAGGTCATCCACATCGCCAGCGCCTTGACCTCGTCGAGGTCGGTGGTTGGGTGGAAGCGGATCCCTCCCTTGCCCGGGCCACGGGCGAGGTTGTGCTGGACGCGATAGCCGGTCAGCACGGTCAGCTGACCGTCGTCGCGCTGTAGCGGAACGCTGACGGTGATCGCCCGGCGGGGCGTGCGGAGCAGGTCGTGCATACCGTCGTCAAGGCCCAGATGACGAGCCGCGTTCGCCAGTTGAACGCAGGCCGTGTCCCATGCTGAGCCGGATCCGAGGATCACAGGCACCTCCGCGGCGCGTTTCGAGCCACCCTTCGCCGCCGAACGCGCCGCCCGGTCCGCCGGCCACGGCGCGCTCCGTTGCGCGCCGCGGTGGTGACTCGATATGGCGCAAACAATAGGTGACGGGAGATGCCGTCCGTCAGGTGCGCGCAGGGCGCGCCATCGCCCACCAGGCACCTGCGGGTACGGTCGCGAGCGTGCGCGCGGACCCGTCGAGCCGCCTCCCGGTGCCGCGGCGCGCCGGGGGGCCGGCTTTGTCCGCACCCGGACGGCCGGCCGCGCTCGCTCGTCCCGGAGCCGGCACCCCCGACCGGTCAGCCCGGCGCCTCTGGGCATGGTGGCTGGTCAGCCGTGCCGTCCTCGTCACCCTGGTGGTGACCGACCAGGCGTTCGGCATGCAGCAGAGCGTGCTCGGCGATCTACACATCTATGCGGAGTGGGGCCGCGGGCTCAGTCGCGGCGAGGGGATGCCCACCGGTGACGACCGTTGGCAGTATCCGCCGGGCGCGGCAGTTGTGTTCGTGTTGCCCGACGTAACTCACGCCTATCTGGGATTGCCCTATCGAGCGGTGTTCGTCGGGATGATGGTGGCCGTCGACGCCGTCCTGACCGCCGCGCTGGTGCGTCGCTCGGTCCCGGCGGCGGGGTTCTGGGTGGCGGGTCTCACCGCGTTGGGACCGGTGGCGCTGGCCCGTTTCGATCTGCTGCCGGCCGCGGCGGCGGTCGCGGCCGTGCTCGCGCTCGCCGCGGGCCGGTTCGGCCGGGCGGGATTTCATCTCGCCGCGGGTGCGCTGCTCAAGATCTGGCCGGTCCTGCTGCTGATCGCCCTGTCCCGTCCGCCGCTCCGGTCCCCGGGTCGGTCGGCGTCCATCGATCCGCCCCCCGATCCGCCCCCCGGCCGGCCCACCGGTCGATTCCCGGCGCCCTCGCCGGACTGGTTGCGTCTTGCCGCCGGCGTCCTGTGCGCCGTCGGGGGGCTCGCGGCGCTGTTCGCGCTCACCGGGTGGTGGCGGGACGCGTTCGGGTTTCTCGGCGCGCAGCAGGCCCGCGGACTACAGGTGGAGGCGGTGGCCGCGACGCCGTTCGTCGTCGCCCACATGCTCGGCCATGGAACGGCACCCGGCTATTCCTACGGTTCGCTCCAGTTCGACACCCCGCTGGCCCGCGGCGTGGCCACCGCATGCTCGTTGACCGAGATCGTAGTGATCGCCATTTCGGCCCTGTGGTGGTGGGGGTGGGCGCGTCCGCCCGCGGCGGCGGACGGCGCGGGCCGGGCCGGTGTGCTCGTGGGGCGCACGCTCGCGCTGCTGCTTGTCGTGGTCGTGACCGCCCGCGTGCYCAGCCCGCAGTACCTCGTGTGGATCATGGCGCTCGTCGCGGTCTGGATCGCGATGGCCCGGCCCGCCGGCTCCGGCGGCCTGACCGTCCCGGCTGGTGGACCGGCTGCCCCCGTCCCGGCCGGTGGACCGTCGTGGCGGTGGGTGGCGCTGCTGCTGATCTGCGTTGTGCTCTCCCAGGTCGTCTATCCGTGGCGGTACAACGACGTCGTCCAGGGACGGATCATGATGAGCCTGGTCCTGGTGGTCCGCAACGTCGGACTGGTCACCGTCTGCGGGTGGGCGTGGCGTGCCGCCGCCGGATCGCGACCAGCGTGATGACCGTTCCCGCGGCCGCAAGGCCGGCGCAGCCGATGACGGCCAGGGACGTCTCGACGCGCCCGAGCAGCCGCCAGGTCGCGGCGAGCGGCGCGAGGGTCGTCAGGCACAGCCAGGCCGACGTGACGACCACCAGGGCGATGGTCCACCCCCCGACCCCCCCGACGATCCGCTCGACGGCCGCCCCGAGACGCCTCATGCGGCGTGGTTGCATCCCCGGCGTCCTGGGACGGGCCGTTCCAGGGTGGGGCGTCGGCGGGGTTGACCGGGCGAGGGCCACGACGACCGCGAGTGCCGGCAGGCACAGCGCGAGGTACCAGGGGTAGAGCACCGGGCTGCCGAGCGCCACCGCCAGCCCGCCGTAGCCKAGCACGATCAGGTCGTGCCGACGGCCGGTGTACCCGTCCCGGTCCCGCCAGGCGCGCAGGGCGAGCCAGGCCACCACCAGCGCCGCGCCGGCCAGGCACAGGGCCCGAGTCGCCCGCTGCGTTTCGGCGCCGGACGGATGGCGGCCGACCGGACCAAGCATGCCGTCGACCCCGTCGACCGCCGCGGCGAGAATCGAGGCCGGTGCGGTCCCCGTGGTCAGGGTGCCCGACGTGGACAACGCGTGGATCCAGGTCGGGCCGAAGCCGCCAGCCACCATGCTCAGCCCCGCGGCGAGCGCGACCGCGGCGGCATCGGCCGCGAGCAGCACGGCGCCGGCGCGGATCGGACGCCGCGCCGACCGGGCGGCCCGCAGATGCGCCAGCACCAGCCAGGCGACGCCGAGGAGGGCGGTCGCCTTGACGCTTCCGGCCACGCTGACCAGCGCCGTCGCCGCGGCGCCGAGCGCGGCCTGCCGAGCCGTCGGCGTGCTCCTTCCCTCCGGGCCGGGCGCCGGTGCCGAGGCGAGCCGTCGGCGGTCCACCACCAGCGCCGCCACGAGCAGCGCCGCGGCCGTTGCGTCGAGGTGGGCTCCGCCGATCAGGTGCACGACGACGACCGGATTGGCCGCGACGAGCACCATGACCAGGGCCCGTCGGCCCGGCTCCGGTCCGGCGAGCCGTAGCGTCAGGACGACCATCGCGATCGTTGCGAGGATCGCGACTATCTTGAGCAGCGCGACCGTCCCGGCCGGCCCGCCGCCGAGGGCCGCGGCGCTCTTCTCCACGGTGACCGCGGCACCGCCATAGGGCGCATGGGTGTTCCACCACCGGGGGTCAACGGCCCGGACGAACGCCGAGCCCGAGCCCTCGGCGGTCAGCAGGGCGGAGACGCCGTGTGTCGCCGGATCCAGGCCGAGCCTCGCCAGCTCACCCTGAGCGGCGTAGGCGTAGATGTCCCGGCTGAACAGTGGTGGGCCCACCGCGAACGGGAGGCTCCAGACGATCCACGCCGCGAGGGCGGCCCGCGGGGAGGTGCGGCCGGCGATCGTCGCGCGCACAAGTCCGCCCCAGCACAGACACAGAGTGATGATGCCCAGGGCCGCCAGGCCGGCCAGGACGCCCCTTGCGGTATCCGACGAGGCCGCCGATGGGAGAATGCCCCACCAGGAGGAAGGGTCGGTCGTGTGCGGATCGCGCGAACCGAGCCGACCCTCGCTCATCATGGCCACGACCGCGGCGCCGCCACCGGCGAGGACCAGCAGGGTCACCCTGGTCGGGGCCAGGATGCCGGCCGGTCGGGGCCTGCCGCTGCCCGGTCCGGACGGGACGGGCGCGGCCTGACGCCGCCCGCGGGGCAAGCTGTCGGGTGATGACCGGTCGGAGACGGCGGATGGACTGTCGTCGGTGTGTGGGGGGGTCGCGGGTGACAACGCTCGCGACCCCGGGTTCCCCGCCTGACGCCATCTCGGGGGGGCGGACGGCGTCGACCGCCCCGGCGACGGGTGGGCCCGGGYACCCCGGGTCGGAGCCTCGCGTGGCCACACTGCCCCAGACCCCTTCCATCGCCCTCGAGCCGCCGCGGCACCGCGGACCGCTCGTGCGGGGTGTTCTCGCTGTCGTCGTGGCGGTTCGCCGCTGGCCCTGGATTCTGACCGCCGCGCTCTGCCTGCTGTGCGTCGGTCTTGGCATCACCGGTCCGGACACCCCCGCCCAGGAGTACCGGGTCTGGCTGTTCCGGCACGGCGGAGTGGTGCTCTGGGATGATCAGTGGTACGGCGGTCACACCATCCCCGGCTACAGTGTGCTGTTCCCCCCGCTCGGTGCGCTTGTCGGGGTACAGCCGCTCGGCGCGATCTCCTGCGTCGCCTCGACGATGATCGTGACCCGGTTGCTCCGCGGTCCTGGCCGGCGGACCGGGCATGATCTGGTCCTCGTCTGGTTCGCGGTCTCGACGGTGGCGAACCTCGTCGTGGGCCGCATGCCGTTCGCGCTCGGGATGACCTTCGGTGCTCTGGCGCTGGTCGGCGCGCGGGAACGGCACACGAAGCTGACCTGGATCGGCGCGGTCCTGTCGTCGCTGGCGTCTCCGTTGGCCGGCGGCTTCGTGCTGCTCGTCGGCCTCGCGTTGCTGCCGACGATCGGATGGCGCCGGGCGCTCCCGTTCGCCGGCGCCGGATCCGGCATCATCGTCGCGCTCGCGTTTCCCGAGGACGGGTACCAGCCCTTTCCCGCGCTCACCTTCCTGTCGCTGCTGACCCTCATCGCGGTCGGCCTGCTCGTCGTGCCCGGGCACGCCCGGCTCATCCGGCCCATCCGGCACGGCCTGTTGCTCTGGGCGGCCGCGGCAGTGGTCTTCTTTTTCGTGCCCACCCAGATCGGCGGAAACATCACCCGACCGGCGACGCTGCTCGCCGGCCCTACCGCGGCGTTGTTGCTCGCCGAACGCCGCCGCGTCCTCGCGGTCGTGGCGATCCCGCTGATCGGCTGGCAGATCGGGCCGGTGCACGGGGCGCTGCTTGTCCACGGCGATCCGTCCGGGTCGAAGGCCTATTACACCGAGCTCCTCGACTACCTCGACCGCGGCGCACCGGTGTCGGCCGGGCGGGTGGAGATCCCCTTCACCCGGGCCCACTGGGAGGCGCGCTTCGTCGCCCCGTCCGTACCCATGGCCCGCGGCTGGCTGCGCCAGCTCGACAGCAAGTACAACGCGCTGTTCTACGACGGGACACTGAACGCCGAGACCTACCACGAGTGGCTGCTCGCCCGCGGCATCCGCTACGTCGCCCTCCCCGACGTCGAGCTGGATCCCTCCGCGGTCGCCGAGGCCAGGCTGCTGCGAGCCGGTCTGCCTTATCTCGATCTCGCCTGGCAGAACGCGCACTGGAAGGTGTGGCTCGTCACCGACTCCCCGGGCCTGGTGCAGGGACCGGCCTCGCTCACCGAACTGGGGGTGAGTTCGGTCGCGGTCGACTTCCACGCGCCCGGGGTCGCCACGGTGCTCGTGCACTACACCCCCTACTGGCAGCTGTCGGGGGGCACGGCGTGCGTCTTCCGGGCGGCCGGGGGCTGGACGGGCATTCTCACCGAGTCGTCCGGACCGGTGCGCCTGTCCGCCCGGCTGTCCGTCGACGGCCTGACCCGCGCCAGCGCCCTGGACTGCCCGGTCGGTCAGCGCGTCTCCTGACTTCTCGGGGCGRCTGTCGGCGGGTCTCAGCCCGTCTATCTAGGACGTCCGGACACCGGGCCGGACGACCGGGTGTCCGGGTGTCCGGACGAACTCACCGGGCGGCGGGTTCGGACACCAGATCCGCGACGACGATGGTGGTGTCGTCYCGGGCACCGGCCAGCAGGGCCGCTTCGACGAGCGCGTCCGCGGCCCGCTCGGGCGGCTCGGGCCCCAGCGCGCTCAGCAGGCCGTCGAGCTGTTCCGGGCTCATCACCTTGGTGATGCCGTCGCTGGCGAGAACGACCCGGTCACCGGCGCGGACCGGCTCGCTGAAGATGTCCGCCTCGATCTCGTCAGCGAGCCCGACGGCGTTGAGCAACGGACCGTTACGGATCGCGTGCGGCGTGGTCAGTGCCCGCGGCCGTCCCTTGCCGGGCTGCAACCACACCGAGCTGTCGCCCACGTGTGCGACGGTGAGGTACTCGCCGGTGCTCTGCTGACGCCCGAGGATGACGACGTCCAGCGTGCAGGCCATGCCGAGCCAGGCCGGCTCCTCTCGAGCCCGGGTCCGGACCACCCAGTTCGCCCGTTCCACGGCCTTGCKCAGGCCCTCGAGCGGATCCTCGGCGTACTGCGGGCGGAAACCCGCCACCGTGGTGACCGTCAGCGTGGACGCGATCTGGCCGGCAGCCTCGCCACCGACCCCGTCCGACACCGCCAGCAGCCCGTCGACGACGACGAACGCGTCCTCGTTGGGACCGCCGCGTTTGCCCCGGCGGGTGCGCCCCGCGGCGGCGAGTCGCAGCGCGGCGGCCGTCGTCTGCTCCGGCTCGATCGCCATGAGATCGCCCGTCTGCCCCCTCGGGGGAGCGGGCGGAGCCACGGGGATGGTCGTCGCCGTGGGGGAGCTCTCCCACGGCGTGTCCTCAACCGTTCGGGTTGACTCGGCGCCGCGCGGAGCCGGCGCGTGTTCCCCGGGTGGCGGGAGGGGATAGTCGCCGGTCGCCGGGTCGTAGTAGCGGGTGGCATCCGCCCGTTCGTCACCGAAGGCACCGGGCCCGAGGTGCRGCTGACCGGCGGGCGGTGGCGTCCAGCCGGTGGAGTCGGGATCGCGGTCGCCTTCACCGCCGCCGACGGAAACCTGCGAGGTCACATCCCCTCCCCATGCCGCGCCTGCGTCCGGGACGCCGCTCGCGCTGTCCGCTGACCTGTCCGCCGTGTTGCCCGTCRCACCGGTTGCCGAGGAGACCGGCGCCGGCTCGGCGAAGCCGGGCACGATCCCGTCGGGCGGGGTGGCGTCAGAGCTGTCACGGATCGGCACCGTACCGTATCGGTGGCGCTGATGGTCGAGGCCACGAGAGCGTCGCTGGTTCTCCCCGGGCCGGACGGGCCGGTTGTTGAGGATGACGAAGACCAGCCCACCCACCAGCAGCATCACAATGAGCATGATCGGTACCAGCGGGCTACCCATGGCCTCCGTCCTCGCCGTAGCAATTACGATCACGCTGTAGGACGTGTCGCCAGCCGTCTTCCTTCATACCTAAAGGCATCAACTCAGAAGAGACCGGGTATGTGTCGCGACACTGACACAAGTGCTGAGCATTGTTCCAGACTTGGGCGCGGCCGAGTAGGGCCGACGCCCGGGCGGCCCCGCCGAGAGGCGGGCGCCACGAAGGATGCCTCCGATGAACGGTGACGGCCCGTATCGGGGGGCGCGAGACGGTGATTGTTCGCCGCCRCATCAACGCGTCACGGTGATGAAGATCATCAGGGTCAGGCACAACGTCACGGCGGTCACGGCGACTCTGGTGGTCATGGCGGTCGTGGCGCGCCACGGGAGCAGGCGGCGGCGCCTGAGCGGTGCGGGTCGGCCGATCGCGGCGATCACCTGGCTCTCGACGAAGCCGGGCAGCTCGCTCGCGGCCCGCAGCCGCGGGTCGTCGGGGAGGTAGAGCGCCACCAGCCGGCGCACGACGCGTTCCAGGTCGGCGGGGAAGGGGTGATCTGCCTCCGATCCCCGCACTGTTCGGCGGAAGTACCTCTCCGCCGCTCTGGCCAACTCCGGACCCGTCAACGGCCCCTCCTCCGGATGGGCGGTTTCCTGGCCCGGGGCACCGTCCCGGCGGATAACCTCGTGCAGATCCCAGGCGTCGTCCCAGTTCGGAACGTGTCGGACCAACAGCCCGAAGATGCGGGCCGCGTTCGGCTGGCCAAGCTGGCAGGCTCGGAGGAAGGCGATCGCCGGATCGGGACCATCCGGCCAGGTCGGCGGAATGCGGGCGGTGAGCTCCGCACCCAGGACACGTAGATCGTTCTCGAGTGCTCCTGGTGCTCCTGGCGGACCGGGTTCGTGGGACGCGCCGGGCAGGTAGAGGCCGGCGATGCGCCGCACGGTCTGCATCAGCGGCCCGTCGCCTCGTCCCGACGCGGCCTCGACCGCGACCAACCGCTCGAAATACGGGCGCGCACCGGCTCCGAGTACCTCCGCCTCATGTGCCCGCGACGTGGGCCGGCCGGGTGGCCCGACCGGGGAGGCCCCCGCGTAGGCGATGTCATCGCGGATGTCCTCGGCGGTATGCCATCCCGGGGCGTAGAGAACGAGCAGCCGGAACGCATCAGCTCCCCGGGCATGGGTTTCGCGCAGCAGACGCACGACTTTCGCCGCGGCCGACTCCGGGGGCCACCGCGACCCGCCACCCGTCGGTGCGGCGCCTGTCACCACCTCGTCTGCCAGGGCTCTGGCGAATTCGAAACCCTCGGGCAGGCCGAACAGGTCGAAGAGGGCCCGCAGCGTCTGATGGATCAGATCGATGCGGCGCCCGGCCCAGACGGCGGGGTCTACCGCGGCCGCCGGGATCGCGAGCGCGGCGAGCCCCGCGACCAGCCGGGTCAACATCTCCACGACTTCGCGCTGCATCGTCGTCACCGCGCGGTGCACCGCGTCGATGTAGGCGGCGCGGTCGTGGTCGCTCTGGTAGGCGTCCGGGGCCAGCCGTCGAGTGATGGCCTGAGTGACGTCGCTCGCGGCGCGGGCCAGGACATCGGTACGGTGGCCGGGTGGGCGTTGAGAGACCGTTCCGAGAGGAGACCGGGCGGGCTCGCCGCGCTGCGGCAGGGTGCAGTGCAGCAGGTCACGTAGCGCGGCGAGCTCGCGGAGTTCGGTGGGTGACTCGAGCGGATCGACGAGAGGGTCGTACGCCGCGTCGCTGAGGGAGATACCCAGCGGGACGCCCAACGCGGCGAGCAGCCGGTCGATCGGGTGCAGACGATCGTCCCAGTACGACCACTCCTGCCGATACGCCTCCGCGACGTGTCGGATGACGGCGTTCCCCGCGTCCCGTTCCAGCCGTTCCAGGTGCCGCCGTTCCCCTGGGCCCGGATCGGTTGGCTGCGCGGTGGCCGATTCCGGGGTGGCGGGCGGCGGCGTGGCAGGTCGGGGGACGCGGCGCACGGTGACGGGGAGTCGGGCGGGTCGGGAAGCAGCGGTAGGCGACGCCGACAGGTGGTCCGGTCGGGCGGCGCGCAGCGCCTCGACGGTCTCCGTGGCCAGCCGGATCGCGTTGTCGCGCGCGGAGGTCATCCGGTATCCCGAGAAGATCGACTCCAGGGCGACCGCGAGCAGCGGGACTGCCTGGCGCAGTGGCTCGTCCCGGCGTGGTGGCTCGTCGTGGACCTGTGCGGGCGAAGGAACCCGCAACGCGGCGAGTTCGTCCGCGAGGGCGGAGATTGTTCCTTCGACCTGGCGCTGCTCCTCGGAGACCGCGTTGGCGACCGCGTTGGAGATTTTGTCGATCATCCGGCCGGCCGGCTCCTCCTCCCGCAGCCGGCCCAGAATGACGCCGACGATCTCCTCGCGCAACCGTTCCCGGGGCCCGGGGCCCGCTGCCCGGGCCGCTGGCACGAGCCCGCCGCCCGGGCCGGCGACGGGGCCGGCCAGCAGCCCCGCGACCCGGCGCAACTGACCGCGCAGCCGCTCCACGCTCGCCAGGTCCGCCGGCAGACCTACCGGTTCGATGAGGGCGGTGAAAAGACGGCGCACGGGGTCCGCGGCCGTGCCCTGTTCGGCGGAGCTCGACCAGTTCGAAGCCCGCAGGCGTTCGTACCGTTCGCGGAGGTGTTCGCGGACGGCGAGCGCTCCGGCGCCTGTCGTCGCTGCCGGTGCCGGATCGCCCGGCGCGGCCGGGGCCGTCGAGTGTCCCAGGCCGACGGCATCGGTCGTGGTCGAGAGGGGTGCCGGATCCGGGGGACCCGACGTACCCGAACCACTCGCGGTACCCGGGACGCCCGTACGCGGAGCACCCGCGGTATCCGCGAGGGTGGCCAGGTCGCCGCCGGGCGGCGGCGCGGTGGTYCTCTCGACCCCGTTCTCCATCACCCGCCGGCACCAGGCTTCCGGCCGGCTCGGGTCGAACATCTCGTCACCGACCAGGGCCAGCAGGTCGCCGATTCCCCGCATCCCACCGCGGCCGTGGAGGTCCACGAGCAGCCGGGCGGCGGCGGTCATGATCGGTGGAGCGTCCGGCCCGACCCGCGGATCCACGTGGATCGCGGCAGGCTCCCCGTTRCCGGCACACTCTGGTTCGAACGGGACAAACAGGAACCGCGGGCCTGGCTCGTCGGTGTGCCGCGCGCCCGAGGGGGTGGCGCCTGAAGGGACGGTGGTCGCATGCGTGGAGAAGGTCAGCCGGTAGGGCAGAACGCCTTCGAGGATCTCCACCAGGGCCCACATCAGCATGAGCGCCTCATCCGAACCGGTGTGGGCCACCACGAAGGGACGCTCGGCCCGCGACCATGCCAATACCGTCGCGATGAGCGTGACGAGCCGATCGCGCCGCACCCCCGCGCGCGCCGACTGGCGCAGGGTCCGCTCGCCCGTCCGCCGGCGTGCGGTGAGGTCGCGCAGGTGCAGGGGAGCCAGCCGCGGGATGGTGCGGGAGTTCCCCACCACGACCCCACCCGCCGCGTACAACGCGAGCCCCACCCGTTCGGTCAGATAGTCCGCCCGGCCGATCAGGATGTGGGCACGCAGCCGAGCCCGGCTGTCGCCGCCGCGTTCCGGGATCCGGATCCGGTGCACGAGCGCCGCCTCCGGGATGCGGTGCGGATCCCTCGCCGTAAGATGATCCGGCGCCTCGGGATGATCCGGAGATCGGATGAGGTAGGCGAGCGCCGACGGTGGGTGGGGGACCCGGCTCTCGTCGAGCTCGACCTCGCCGGCGAGAAGCCCGCTCCAGGACCTGGTCACCGTGGAGCCCAGGGAGCTCGCCGCCGGGAGGTGACCCTCGCCACCCGTCCTGCTTCGGCGCGGCCAGGCATAGATCATCTGGTCGAGCCGCGTTGCCTCCGCCGCCCGGCCGGACCGCGCCATCGACGTCCCCAGGTGATCGATCACGGTAGACACCCGTTCCGCCGGACCCGGCGGCGTCGCTGAACGTGCCAGCCGCGACAAGCGCCGAGGACGACGGATCCGGCGGCGACGCCTTCCCGGGCGTCTTCAAATCCGCTCGCACCCGCCGGTGATACTTTCTTCCGGGGACCGTAATACCGGGCCGCGTAATGCTGGTCCCGTCCGAAAATCCTGGTCATAGCGGGTGGGCCTGAGGGCAGGAGCCCCCTGGCCGCTCGCTGCTTCTCAGCCAATGGTCGCCCCCCAGACGGCGGTCCCTCAGCCGGGCATTGATCGTGCTATCCCGGTGAATTGTGGCGTGCTGGCGGAAAAATATTCCTGGCGCCTGGTGGATGTCCAGAGGAGTCCTGAAAAATCGGCCTTGCGATCGCTGCCGGCCCGTCGGTTGCGATCCTTCCGTGGGGTGYGCCGTCGCTCCCGCCCGAGGAAGGATCGGCAACCGGGCCCAGGGTCGTACCCCCGACGAAGTTCTGTAGTGCCCGCTGCCGCGCCGCCGGTATACGCGTGCGCCGGTGAACTTCCGCGGTCGTCCTTTCGTCGCATGGTGGGTCGCCGTTGTATCCATGATGTTGACATGATGTTATTCGGCTCGTTCGTCGTCCCGGATGTGCCCGCCACCGCGCGGGCGCGGTTTGTTCGCGGAATTGGCGGGATCCATCGAGCTGATCGGTGCAGCGGCGGTGGTTCCGGCGCCAATAATCCGACGGATCTCACAGCGAGTGACGCTATCCCGGGGGCGGATCTGACGTTGAATACCGTCACACGATGCGAGCGGTGAACGGTCTTCGGTCGAGATCGAGGTTGTCATGGTCGTGGCACGATTCCTGAGCTCCCGCCGGAAGGGCGATCAGAACCGGCCCGCTTCGCACCGTCCGACGGCTTCTCGGTCGGGTGGCCGGTCAGGTGGTGGGCACGGCCGCGTCGGCGCGTGGCCGGACGAGGGTGAACCGGTCGAACGGGACCGGCGTCGGTGCACTGGAGTCGTACACGGTCACCCGGATGCTCGTCGAGCCGCCCGGTTCACCTGGATCCACCTCGAAAGCCGCGAAGGCGTATGGATGCTCCGGTGCCCGGAAGGCGAGCCAGGGCGCGTCCTCTCTCGCCCGGACCGATTGGCGATGCCACCGGCCGGGATCCTGTTCGTGCACGCCGACGATGACCCAGCAGGCGGGTGGATCGAACAGTGCGTGCGCGGACGGCGACGAGGATCCTCCGGTGCCCACGAGCAGGTGGACGGTGCCCGCCGAGGTGTCGAGCAGGTCACCGGCCCCGTCACCGGCCGCGGCGCCCGCTCCGTCAGCGGTCTTCCGGGCGGGCGTCGTCGCGCCGGGGGCCGGGCGGGGAGTCCGGGTCGCGCTGTCCGGCACGACCCCGCGCAGCGGATGAGTGCGCTCGTAGTGGTGCTCGTGGCCGCAGAGCACCAGATCCACCTCGTAGGTGTCGAACAACGGCAGCCATTCTTCCCGGATACCGAGGTCGGCGCCGTTGTGCTCCACCGCGGTCGACACCGCGGCGTGGTGCATGCCGACGACGATCCAGTCGATACCGGGATCGGCGCGGGCCTGTTTGAGGGTCTGTCTCAACCAGGAGGTCTRCCGGCCGGCGCTGTACCCATGGAGGTAGACCCGCCCGCTGTCCTGATAGCAGACGTCGGCGGCGCTGAGCATGACGAACCGCACGCCGCCGACGGTGAACGCGTACCAGAGCCCGGCGAGGTAGGCCTCCTCGTCGTGCTGGGGAAGGGCGAAGTAGGTCTGGTAGGCGGCGAGCCCCAGAGCTCCGTTGCCCCGCTCGGTCTCATGGTTGCCGTTGCAGGGCATCCACGGCCGGAACCGGGCGGAGGCGCTGATCATCGCGAACCAGTCGAACCAGGCGCGAACCGGATCCGTGCGCTGGTTTGCGTACGACAGGTCACCGTTCGCGAGGTTGAACAGTGGCGCGAGGCGTTCCACTCCGGTTATCACGTGGCGTGACGSAGCCGAGCCGTACGGATCGTGCGGCTCGTCGGTGCCCTGGTCGCCGAAGCAGGTGAAGCTGAAGGCGGCCCGATGCCGCGGAGCCGTGCGGAACGACCCGTGGGCCAAGCCCCAGCGCCCGTCATGACCCACGTCATAGCGGTAGTCGGCAGCCGGCAGGAGCCCGGACAGGTGCGCATGGTGGGCGAAGACCACCTCGTTCGTCAGGGCGTCCGTGTAGGAACGGGTGAGCGCGGTCACCGAGCCGGTAGATCCGCCAGCCGCCGGACCGAACCGTACCTGGGGCCGAGGGACGGCCGTTCGGGTCAGCCACGAGACGACCATGGACGTGGCGGGATCGGAGCCGAAGGTCAGGTGAACGCCGAGCGCGACGTCGGGACTACCAGTCACCAGCGGAGCTCTCCCGTTCGCCGAACCAGCAGTCCGAATCGTCCTCGGGGCGATGAAGTTGTGCCTGTGCTCGTGCCTGCGCCGGCAACCGGACCCGATCTCGCCGGATGCCCCGGCCGGCAAGGTGGTTACCCGGTGGCTGACATTTTCCCATATTCTGTTACCGGTCGCCGATCGAGCGGTGCGACCGAGCGATGTGTGAGAGAACGAACGTGTTCCAGCTCTGGAGCGACCAGCCCGGCTACGCGGCCGAGACTGCGATGGCCGGAGCAGCCGCGGGGCTACTCCGGCCATCGCGTCCGGCCCTCGCCGGGTCACCGGACTGGCCGCCTCCCGGGAGGCGGCACGGAATTCCCGACCGCCTACTCGCTGGACTTGGCCAGATCGACCGGCGGGGCATCGGGCACCTGGTTCGGCTTCGCCTCGCCGCGGAAGACGAACTTCGCCTCGTCACCGTCGCCTTCGACATCCCCGACGACGATCTCGCCCGGCTTGAGCGTGCCGTAGAGGATCTTCTCGGACAGGACGTCCTCGATCTCCCGCTGGATCGTCCGGCGCAGTGGCCGGGCACCCAGCACCGGGTCGTACCCCTTCTTCGCCAGAAGCGCCTTGGCGGCCGACGTCAACTCGAGAGCCATGTCCTTGTTCTTGAGCTGGGCGTCCACCCGGGCCAGCATGAGATCGACGATCTGGATGATTTCGGCCTCGGACAGCTGGTGGAAGACGATGATGTCGTCGATCCGGTTGAGGAACTCGGGCCGGAAGTGCTGCTTGAGCTCGTCCTGGACCTTCGCCTTCATCCGCTCGTAGTCGACGGCGCCTTGGCCGGTGGCGAAGCCGATGCCGGGGCCCTTGGAGATGTCCCGGGTGCCCAGGTTCGACGTCATGATCAGGACGGTGTTCTTGAAGTCGACCAGCCGGCCCTGGGAGTCGGTCAGGCGACCATCCTCCAGGATCTGCAGCAGCGTGTTGAAGACGTCGGGGTGGGCCTTCTCGACCTCGTCGAACAGGACCACCGAGAACGGCTTGCGCCGGACCCGTTCGGTGAGCTGGCCGCCCTCCTCGTAGCCGACGTAGCCGGGCGGGGAACCCACCAGCCGCGAGACGGTGTGCTTCTCCATGTACTCGGACATGTCGAGCTGGATGAGCGCGTCCTCGTCGCCGAAGAGGAACTCGGCGAGCGTCTTGGACAGCTCGGTCTTACCGACACCGGAYGGGCCGGCGAAGATGAACGAGCCGCCGGGGCGCTTCGGRTCCTTCAGCCCGGCGCGGGTGCGCCGGATCGCCTGGGAGACGGCCTTGATGGCCTGCTGCTGGCCGATGACGCGCTTGTGCAGCTCGTCCTCCATGCGCAGGAGGCGCGCGGTCTCCTCCTCGGTGAGCTTGAAGACCGGGATGCCCGTCCAGATCGCGAGCACCTCGGCGATCTCCTCGTCGCCCACCTCGGCGACGACGTCCATGTCGCCGGCCTTCCACTCCTTCTCCCGCTTGGCCTTCTCGGAGAGGAGGGTCTTCTCCTTGTCCCGCAGGGACGCAGCCTTCTCGAAGTCCTGCGCGTCGATCGCGGACTCCTTGTCCCGGCGGACGGCGGCGATGCGCTCGTCGAACTCGCGCAGGTCCGGCGGGGCGGTCATCCGACGGATGCGCATCCGCGAACCCGCCTCGTCGATCAGGTCGATCGCCTTGTCCGGCAGGAACCGGTCGGAGATGTAACGGTCGGCCAGGGAGGCCGCCGCCACCAGGGCGGCATCGGTGATCGAGACGCGGTGATGCGCCTCGTACCGGTCCCGCAGCCCCTTGAGGATCTCGATCGTGTGCGCCACCGACGGCTCCGCGACCTGGATCGGCTGGAACCGCCGCTCAAGAGCGGCGTCCTTCTCCAGGTGCTTGCGGTACTCGTCGAGCGTGGTCGCGCCGATGGTCTGCAACTCACCCCGGGCGAGCATGGGCTTGAGGATCGACGCCGCGTCGATGGCACCCTCGGCCGCGCCCGCGCCGACCAACGTGTGMAGCTCGTCGATGAACAGGATGATGTCGCCGCGGGTCCGGATCTCCTTGAGGACCTTCTTCAGCCGCTCCTCGAAGTCACCGCGGTAGCGGGAACCGGCGACCAGAGCGCCGAGGTCGAGGGTGTAGAGCTGCTTGTCCTTCAGGGTCTCGGGCACCTCGCCCTTGATGATCGCCTGCGCCAGCCCCTCGACCACGGCGGTCTTGCCGACGCCGGGCTCGCCGATGAGGACGGGGTTGTTCTTGGTGCGGCGCGACAGCACCTGCATGACGCGCTCGATCTCCTTCTCGCGCCCGATGACCGGGTCGAGCTTGGACTCGCGCGCCGCCGCGGTGAGGTTGCGGCCGAACTGGTCGAGCACCAGGGAGGTGGACGGGGTCCCCTCGGCGGGCGCGCCGGACGTGGCGGTCTCGCCCTTGCCCTGGTAACCGGACAGCAGCTGGATGACCTGCTGCCGCACCCGGTTGAGGTCCGCACCCAGCTTGACGAGCACCTGAGCGGCGACACCCTCGCCCTCGCGGATCAGGCCCAACAGGATGTGCTCGGTGCCGATGTAGTTGTGACCGAGCTGCAGCGCCTCCCGAAGCGACAGCTCCAGGACCTTCTTCGCGCGCGGCGTGAACGGGATGTGCCCGCTCGGTGCCTGCTGCCCCTGGYCGATGATCTCTTCGACCTGTGACCGCACACCCTCAAGGGAGATGCCGAGGGACTCGAGAGCCTTGGCGGCGACGCCCTCGCCCTCGTGGATCAGGCCGAGCAGGATGTGCTCGGTCCCGATGTAGTTGTGGTTGAGCATCCTGGCCTCTTCTTGGGCCAGGACGACGACCCGACGTGCCCGGTCGGTGAATCTCTCGAACATGTGCGCTCCTTCGAGCTGCGACCGACCACACGACAGCCGGTATCCGCATGCTAGCTCCGCCGAGGCATGTCCTCACGCATCGAACAGAAACCTACCCGCCGGCACCGCCCACATCGTCGTGGGCGGCGGACCGGCGCAAGTGCCGGCCGTCCAGCGGAGACGTCTAATGCAACCGTGGCCGACCAGCCATGACTCCGTCACGTCGTTCCGCCAAGAGCAGAACGACGCCACCCGCTTCGCGACGCCACCCGCTTCGCGACGCCACCCGCTTCGCGACGCCACCCGCTTCGCGACGCCACCCGCTTCGCGACGTCTCCGGTCGGACGTACGGTGCGGCGGGACGCGCCAGGCGGTGCGTCCCACCTCGGTGAGCCTCCTCACCGATGCTACCGACGGTAGTGGATGAGGAGGTGCATCTTGTTGTGATTCAACTCACATGTATATCGTTTTGCGTTGTCAATGTTACTCATTGTCGTCGCCCTGGGGAGTTTCGGCGACGGATCTTGCTTGCATCTCGCGAGTAACTACTTTACGTGCGCATACTCGGGCTGTACTTCGGGTGGCTCTCAGACCGCAAGGCCTCCATTGCCCTGCGTGTCSATCCAGGCGCGCAGCCGTTCCTCGCGATCCTGGTCACCAGTAAAGGGACACGAGGTGCAGTAGTCGTCACCAAGCCGGTAGGCCAGGCAGCACGACCCACGGCGTATGCCGGTGTACCGTCGGCCGTGGTGGACGAACTCGTGCCAACGGGGCCGGGCCCGGATGGTGGGCGTGGCCCGGGAGAAGAAGGCGTCGGCCTCCACTCGGCCGAGGTKGGGATCGCCGGTCGCGCGCTCGGTCAGCAGGAAGGCGCGGGCGCACTGCGCGGCCACCGCACCCCACAGCGCCGGAAGGCCGAGCCGGACCCGTCCCCGCAGCTCCTCGACGAACGGTTGGAGATGCGCGAGCACCTCCTCGACCAGGCGACCGCGCAACGCGGCGACGTCCCCGACCACGCCGATCCGGGCATTCATCCCGTCTCCGGCGGTGGCGCCCCCCGCGATCGGGTCATCCGCCAGGACGGTCATGGCCGGTCGGTGGAACGCGGTCTGGTCGAACCAGCCGCCGTCGAGGACGCGCAGGGACATCGTCGCCGGGGTCAGGGCCGGCACCCGGTGCAGGAGGACGAAACAGGCGATGGCCGGGGCGGCGACGTTCGCCGAGTACCAGTTCGCCAGGTAGCTCGCGGCGACCTCCGGGCTGGCGCCGTGCGTGTCGCCCACCCGGGCCAAGGCCTCGGCCACGCCTGCTGGCCCGGTCAGGAAGGCACAGTCGGYCCAGCCCGGGCCGTCCGGCATCCCGAACTGCACACCGCGTGGCTCCAGCACCTCGGCGAGGTCCCGCAGGCTCGCCTCGAACGGCGGTTCGGCGCACTGAACGGTACCCCCGGAGAATTCCGGCGCCGTCCCCTCGGGGGCCACCTCCCTGGAAGGCGCCGCCGGGGACGCCGCCGAGCCGGTGCGGCGTTCGTTCACCGACTGCTTCACTGCCGGGACCGGGAGGTGTGTCGCGGCTGGGCCGGGCGTAGCTGTGCCAGGGTGCGGGATCTCCCGCGGAGTGGCGTGAGCGTGAGCATGAGCATAACTTTAAGTAAGCCTAACTTCATGTCTGGCGTCAACTGGAGTCGCCATCAGTGCTATGCCCACGAGTCATCGGGTCGGCATCATGAGTGGTTCGACATCGCGCGGTTGCCGGGATGGTCGGCCCGCGTCACCAGCTGTCCATGGCGAGATGGCGCTGGACGGCCTCGGCGATGGCCTGCTGCCCGTGCATGGTGGGGTGCGCGCTCAGATCACGTGTCGGTCCGAACAGATTGACCGGAGCCACCCACGGGTCCGGTGTGCAGATTTCGTGACCGCGTAGCACCCGATCCGTCGAGACGAACTCCACTCCCGCATCCGACGCGGCTTTTCTGATGACCCGGTCGAGCTGTCTGTTCAGCCTCGTCAGCTGTCRACGTTCCCTGTTGGTCAGCCAGGTACAGATGTTRTTGAGTTGGTTGTCCGGAAATATGTAGGGATAGCCGACCACGATGATCCGCGAATGCGGGGCGGCGGCCTTCACCGCCGTGTAGTTGGCGCTCAGGACACCCGRGAGTTCCTTGGTGACAAGATCGCGCTCGCGGCGGTCGTTGCCATCCCAGAAGCATCTCCACGCATAACAACTGAAGATGACTCTGCCGAATCCGGCATCGTTGCCGCCGATGGTGATGGTGACGACGTCCGGGGCCCGGCCCRGTGCACGTAGCTGGGCCAGCTGGGGTTTCTCGCCCTTGAATGACTCGTGTAGGGCGCCGGTGGTGGCTCCGGAACACGCGGCGAACAGCGAGACGGTGACCCCCGATCCCATACCGCCCAGTAGTCGTGGCCAGGCCTGGCTGCTCCGCCGGCACCGGGGGGCCAGCGAGTCGAAGGGGGGATTGCCCTCTCCCGAGGAGTAGGAGTCGCCCAGCACGGMCAGGGTACGGGGCTGCGGACCGGCCGAAGCCGGATCATTCCAACCGTATGTAATCGGAACCGCGGCGAACAAGAATGCTGCCATCGCGGTGACAAGAAAGGGATGAGTGAAGTATCCGCTGCCGGGATGTGACGATACGCCGGGTTGTGTTCCCGAGATTCGGTCCCGCATGGCACGGAATCGTAACCGAGTCGCGGGAGGGCGGTCCRTCGAACCCGGTGGCTGTCGCTCGGCAGAGTCGGTTGCCTAATCCGCTGGACCGGCCGAAGCCCCGGAGATGCACGATCGTCGTAATTAGCCTGGTCGCCGTAAGGCAGCCCGAACGAGCCCGAACGAGCCCGGTCGGGATCGGTCGGGATCGGTCGGGACCGGATCAGATATTCTTCTCGAAGACGAGACGCAGGCCGATGAGTGTCAGATGGGGCTCGTGACGGTCAAGGGTCTCACTTTCCTTGATGACCACGGACGCGAGACCCCCGGTGGCGATCGCCACCGCATCCGTGTCCAGCTCGGCCCGGATGCGGCGTACCAGGCCGTCCACCTGGCCGGCGACGCCGTAGATCATGCCAGACTGGAGTGCCTCGACCGTGCTCTTGCCGATGACGGAACGTGGCGCGACCAGTTCCACCTTACGGAGCTGGGCCGCCCGGGACGCGAGTGCGTCCAGCGCGATCTCGATGCCCGGTGCGAAGATTCCGCCGATGAACTCGCCGCGTGCCGAGACGATGTCCAGGTTCGTCGAGGTGCCGAAGTCGACGACGATCGYCGGCCCGCCGTAGAGGTGGTGCGCGGCGAGTGTGTTCATGATGCGGTCCGCGCCGGCTTCCTTCGGATTGTCGATGAGGATGGGAACCCCGGTCCGCGTCCCCGGTTCGACGATGACGACCGGGATGTCGTGGAAGGCCCGGACCACCATCCGGCGCAGCGCTCGAAGCGCGGCGGGAACGGTTGAGCAGATCGAGACACCGGTGACCTGGTACTCGCCGAGCAGGCCGCGGTAGAGAAGCACCAGTTCGTCCGCGGTCGCCTGCGGGTCGGTGCGCACCCGCCAGGAGTCGGCGAGGTGTTCACCCTCGAACACGCCGACGACGGTGTTGGTGTTACCGACGTCGATGGCGAGCAGCATCAGGATTCCTCCACGATCAGATCCTCGATCGGTGGGCCCGCGGTGGCCGATCCMGGGCGATGATCGGGGTCCAGGGCGAGATCGAGGCCGAGGTCGAGAGCGGGCGCCGAATGGGTCAGGGCGCCGACGGCGAGATAGTCGACGCCGACGGCTGCCACCGCCGCCGCCGTTCGCAGGGTCAGGCCGCCGCTCGCCTCGAGCCGCACCCCGGCCGGACGGGCGAGCTGGACCGCGGCTCGCAGGTCCGCCAGCGACATATTGTCGCAGAGGATGAGATCACATCCGGCATCGACGGCCTCCGCGACCTGGTCGACGGTGTMGCATTCGACCTCGACGGGCAGCCCGGGGAACCGTGCCCGCACCGCGGCGAACGCCGCCGCCACGCCGCCCGCCGCGACCACGTGGTTGTCCTTGATCAGGGCTGCGTCCGTCAACGACATGCGGTGGTTCACCCCGCCCCCGCAGCGCACCGCGTACTTCTCCAGCGCGCGCAGGCCGGGTAGCGTCTTGCGGGTGTCGCGGATCATCGCGCCGGTGCCGGCGACCGCGTCGACCCAGGCCCGCGTCAGGGTGGCGATCCCGGACAGGTGGCACAGCA
The DNA here is from genome assembly GCF_001983015.1 of Frankia sp. CcI156. NCBI lineage: Bacteria > Bacillati > Actinomycetota > Actinomycetes > Frankiales > Frankiaceae > Frankia > Frankia sp. CcI156. Next base: position 145,968 of record NZ_MOMD01000003.1, on the reverse strand, counting down.
GGTTCAGCGCGGTACGTTCGGCGGTGAGCAGGCCGCGGACCGGCCCGTTGACGTAGGCCACCGTGGTACCCGGCGGGACAGGGTCGCCGTCGCGAGCGGTCAGGGTGACGGTCGCGGCCGGCCCGAGCAGGCTCTCGAAGACGGCGGCGGCGACCGGCAGGCCGGCGACGACGCCCGCGGCCCGCGAGACGATGGCGCCGTGCCCGACGAGAGCGGGGTCGACCGTCGCCTCGGAGGTCGCGTCGACCGCGCCGATCTGGCCGGTCACCTCGTTCTCCTCCCAGACCGGGAGGTCCTCCACGAGCGCGCGGCCGACCAGGGCCACCACCCCGTCCGGGTCGAGGCCGGCCGAGGCGAGGGCACTGCGGGTGGCGGGCGAGAGCCGTCCGCCGGGCACACCGGCGGAACCGGGCCCGCAGACGGAGYCGGGCGCGGAACCGCTCACCGCGAGCCGCGCATGGGCTCGACGTCCACGATCAGTTCCCCTTCTGGATTGAGCCGGGTGAGGATCCGGCCGAGCCAGTGTTCGTCGTCCCGCTCACCGAAGTCCTCTCGCCAATGGGACCCGCGGGTCTCCGTCCGGCTGGCGGCGGCGGCGRCGAGGGCCGTCGCAACCGTGCGCAGGTTGGTCATCTCCCAGGCCGGCGGCCCGGCCGTGACCGTCGCCCCGCTGACCCGCAGGTCCCCGAGACCGGCCAGTACCTTCGCCGTCGCCCGCAGGCTGTCCGCGCTGCGCAGCACCCCGGCACCGTCGGTCATCGCGCGCGCGAGCTCCGCGCGTTCGGCGGGGTCGGTCAGACCACTGCCGCGACCGACCACCGGCGCGGCGGGGATGGYGACGCGGTGCCGGCCGCCGGGCGCTGTGCCGGCCAGGTGCTCCGCGATGCGTGCGGCGAAGACCAGCCCCTCCAGCAGGCTGTTCGACGCGAGCCGGTTGGCGCCGTGCACCCCGGTGCAGGCCACCTCCCCGCAGGCGTACAGGCCGGCCACGCTCGTGCGGCCCCACAGATCCGTGCGCACCCCGCCGCTGGCGTAGTGGGCGGCCGGCGCGACGGGGATCGGCCTGGCGACCGGATCGATGCCGGCGGACCGGCAGCGCGCGGTGATCGAGGGAAACCGCCGCTCGATGGTCGCCGCGCCCAGCCCCCGGGCGTCCAGGAACAGGTGATCGACCCCCTGGGCCGCCATGACCCGCGACATCTGCTTGGCGACGACGTCGCGCGGCGCGAGGTCGGCCAGCCGATGGACGCCCGCCATCACCCGTTCGCCGGCCGCGTCGACGAGAACGGCACCCTCCCCCCGCATGGCCTCGCTGACCAGTGGCTGCTGGCCCCCGAGCAGTTCGGCGACGGCGCCCGGCCTGGACGGGGGTAGCCACAGGGCGGTCGGGTGGAACTGGACGAACTCCAGGTCCGCGACGACGGCGCCCGCGCGCAGAGCCAGCGCCACCCCGTCCCCGGTGGAGACGCCGGGATTGGTCGTCGACGCGAAGATCTGCCCCATCCCGCCGGTCGCCAGGACCACCGCGCCCGCCGTCACCGCGCCGACGCCGTCCCGGCTGCCCTCCCCCAGCACGTGCAGGGTAGCGCCGGCGGCCCGGCCGTCGGAGTCGAGCAGCAGGTCGAGGACCAGGGCGTGTTCGATGACCTCGATGCTCTCATCGGCCCGGACGGCGGTGATCAGGGCGCGTTCCACCTCCAGGCCGGTGGCGTCCCCACCCGCATGGATGATGCGGTTGCGCAGATGGCCGCCCTCCCGAGTGAGGGCGAACGAGCCGTCGGTGGTCCGATCGAACCGGGCGCCGAGCTCGGCGAGCTCACGCACCCGCGCCGGTCCGTCGCGGACCAGCACTCGGGCTGCGTCCTCGTCGCACAGCCCGACGCCGGCGACCAGGGTGTCGGCAAGATGATCATCGGGCGAGTCCTCCGCGGCGAGCGCGGCGGCGATCCCACCCTGCGCCCACCGGGTCGACCCGGCGTCGAGGTGCGCCTTGGTCACCAGCAGCACCCGGGCGGCGGGCAGCGCCCGGCGCAGGTGCAGGACCGTCGTGAGCCCGGCGATGCCCGAACCGATGACGACGACGTCCGCGGCGCGCATCCATCCCGGGCGGGGCGCGCCGAGCCGGCAAGGTAGCACGGTCACTGCGTAGCCATGRCCGATCGGACCGCCGCCGCGGCTGTGGGTACCGGGATGTCGACCGGGATGTCGACCGGGATGTCGCCACGCAGGCTCGACGGGTCGCCGGGGAGCGGTTCGGCCGGGTCGTCGCCGTGCCCGATGATCCGGTTTGCCGCGTCGACGAACAGCACCTTCGGGACGTGCCGGCGCGCCTCGGCGTCGTCCATGAGCCCGTACGCAATGATGATCACTAGGTCGCCCGGCTGGACCAGGCGCGCCGCGGCACCGTTAATACCGATGATCCCGCTTCCCGCCGGTCCCGCGATGGCGTACGTCTCCAGCCGGGCGCCGTTGTTGATGTCGACGATCGTGACCTGCTCGCCAGGCAGCAGGTCGGCGGCGGCCAGCAGGTCCGCGTCGATCGTCACGGAGCCCACGTAGTGCAGATCGGCCTGGGTGACCGTGGCACGGTGGATCTTGGCGGTGAGCATGGTGCGCAACACGGTCAGGCTCCCGGGTGATCGCGGTCGGYGGGACGGTCCGGTCGGGGGGTGACGGCGGGGGATCCGGCTGATGCCGGAGTTCCGGTGGGGGCCGGCGCCGGGGATTCCGGAGGCAGGACGAGATCGATGTTGTCGATCAGGCGGGTGGTGCCCACCCGGGCGGCGACGAGTAGCAGGGCGGGACCGCTCCGGACCGGACGTAGATCGTCGGGGCTGGCCAGGGCGAGGTAGTCCACGTCCACCCCGTCCGCGGCGGCCAGAACCTCCCGCGCGGTCGCGAGCACGGTGTCCCGCCCGCCCGCCTGGGCCCGTGCCCCGGCGGCGAGCGCTCGGGACAGCGCGAGCGCGCTGCGCCGCTGGTCGGGGGTCAGGTAGACGTTCCGGCTCGACATMGCGAGGCCGTYGGGCTCGCGCACGGTCTCCACGCCGATCACGGTGACGTCGAAGGCGAGGTCCGCGACCATCCGGCGGATGCAGACCAGCTGCTGGGCGTCCTTGCGCCCGAAGAACGCCAGGTCCGGACGGACCAGGTGGAGCATGGTCCCCACCAGGGTCAGCATCCCATCGAAATGGCCCGGACGGGCGGCGCCTTCAAGCAGCTCACCGAGCGGCCCGGCCTGCAACCGGACGAGCGGCGGCGGGTCGTGGATCGCCCGGGGGACGAAGACGAGATCGACCCCCTCCCCCGCGCACACGTCGAGATCGGCGGCCAGGGTGCGCGGGTACCGGTCGAGATCCTCACCCGCGCCGAACTGCAGCGGATTAACGTAGATCGTGGCAACCACCTGGTCCGCCTGGGCCCGGGCGGCGCGCAACAGCGAGGCGTGGCCCTCGTGCAGCGCTCCCATTGTCATGACGACGGCCCTGGTCGGGCGCGGGTGCCCGGCTGCCGCCCGAGTGGGCGCGTCGTCCGGCGCGGGCGGACCGCCCTCACCCCGCCGGGCGATGTTGGCCTGCCGGTCGAGCGCGGCGAGCCCGGCGCGCAGCTCGGCCCGGTCTCTGGCCAGGACGGGACGGGACGAGCCGGGGAGCGTGCTGGGCCGGGCGGAGGGGGCAATGCTCCTTGCGGAGGGGACCGTGGCGGTGGCCGCCTGATCGCGGGATTCCGTCGATGGGCGGCCGGGCGTGGTGGAGGAAACAGTAGTCATGATCCGTTCCAGTCCTCGGATGGGGTACCGGACGTCGTTGGCAACTGTAACTCGGCTGCAATGGTTGCCGCCCTCCCCTGTGAGCTGGGCTTCGTTCGGGCGATCGTCCCGAACGAAGCCCTCTGCTCACGCCGGAAGGTGCAATTTGTTGCTTTATGACGTTATGCGCCACTTCGTGGGGGCGGCGAGTCCACCGGAGTTCAGGCCCCGGCGTGCGTGGGCTCAGCCCGCTCAGGGGCCTCGGCCTCCTCGGGGGAGGAGGGCGTGGGGGCTCCTGGGCGGGTGTGCTGCGCGACGTAGGTGCCGGCGGCGATCGCCGCCGCGACCGGCCATTCGATGATTGAGGCCGCGGCGAGCCCGCCGAGTCCCAGGTAGTAGGCGCTCTTGCCCAGTGACGGCCACTGCATGCTCGTACCTCGTCCAACCTCGAACCGCGACGTGAGTAGCGGTGCCCGGACCGTGAAGGTGCGTGTGCCAGACGACCGCTCGGGGCCCGTGGGCGCGGCCGRCTGCTGCTGGTCCCGCTCAGGGGCAGAGGTGTCCGTGTCCTCCCGGTGCGGCTGTGGCCGTGCCCGTGGCGGGGTGTCCGTCTTCGTGGCCATGGCAGCTCACCTCTCTCGATATCTCGATCTCCTTCTAGGAGAGAACCTAAGATGAACTTATAGTACCCAGAAGATAACTTCTCGTGTTGTTCGCGGTGCGAGCGCGGTCAGACGGTGGACAGGTAGTCCTTGAAGGAGATGCCGGTCAGCCGCTCGTAGGCCTCCACGTAACGGACCCGGGTCGCCTCGACAACGTCCGCGGGCAGCTCCGGCCCCGGCGCGGTCCTGTCCCAGCCGGTACTCGTCAGATAGTCACGGATGTACTGCTTGTCGAAGGACGGCTGGGAGGCCCCGGGCCGCCAGGTGTCCTCCGGCCAGAACCGGGACGAGTCAGGGGTCAGGACCTCGTCGGCGAGCCGCAGCGTGCCCTGGGTGTCATGACCGAACTCGAACTTGGTGTCAGCGAGCAGGATGCCGCGCTCRGCTGCGAGGACACTGGCCCGGCCGAAGATCTGCAGGGTCAGYCGCTCGAGCTCGGCGGCAAGCTCGGTGCCGATCCGGCCGGCCGCGTCGGCCCGGCTGATGTTCTCGTHGTGCTCACCGATCGGCGCCTTCGTGGACGGCGTGTAGATCGGTGCCGGCAGCTTGCTGCCGTCCACCAGCCCGGTGGGTAGGGGATGCCCGCTGACCGCGCCGGTGCGCTGGTAGTCCTTCAGCCCGCTGCCGGTCAGATAACCACGGGCGACGCACTCGATCTGCACCATGTTCAGGCGTCGGCACAGCATCGACCGGCCACGCAGCTGCTCCGTGTACGGAGTGAGCTCGGCCGGGTACTCGTCGACGTTCGAACTGACGACGTGGGACGGGACCAGGTCGGCGAGCTGGTCGAACCACCACAGCGAAAGCCCGGTGAGAACGGCTCCCTTGTCGGGAATCTCGGTCGGTAGGACCACGTCGAACGCCGAGATGCGGTCGCTGGCGACCAGCAGCACGGCGTCGTCCCCGACCGCGAACAGCTCCCGGACCTTGCCCGAACCCAGGTGGGTGAGTCCGGCGAATTCCTCATGTGTCAGCGGCATAGACAGACCGTACCCAGGGAGAACAACAGCACCTGCCGGCCGGGGCACCGCGCCATGCCTGCGCGGCTGCGCGGCGGGTCAGGTGCGGGGGTGCGGGTCAGGTGAGGGCCGCCAGGGCGTCGAAGACCGAGCCGAGGCGCTCGGTGTAGCGCTCGGGCCGGCTCACCTCGTTGAGCCTGGCCTCGTCCAGGGGCAGGCCGCGGTCGCCGGCGTGCTTGCGCAGCGTTTCCCAAAACGGCACGCCGGTCTGCCAGGTCTCCATCGCCGCCGCCTGGGTGACAGCGTAGGCGTCYTCGCGGGACAGCCCCGTCTCGACGAGTTCGAGCAGCACCGCCGAGGTGTAGACCAGCCCGCCCGTGGCATCGAGGTTCGCCCGCATCCGTGCGGTGTCCACGACCAGCCCGGTGACCAGCCGGGTCGTCAGGTGCAGCAGGTAGTCGACGCCGGTGGCGGCATCCGGCAGCGCGATGCGCTCGGTGGAGGAGTGGGAGATGTCGCGCTCGTGCCACAGCGGCACGCCCTCCAGCACCGGGACGTACTGCGCCCGGACGATCCGGGCGAGCCCGGCGATGCGCTCCGACATGATCGGGTTCTTCTTGTGGGGCATCGCGGAGGAGCCCTTCTGCCCGGAGCCGAACGGCTCGGACAGCTCCCGGACCTCCGTGCGCTGGCCGTGCCGGACCTCCAGGGCGACCGCCTCGCAGACGGTCGCGAGCCCGGCCAGCGCCGCGACCCAGGAGGCGATGCCGTCGCGCAGCACGACCTGGGTGGCCACCGGGGCCGCGGTGAGGCCCAGCTTGTCGGCCACGTAGGCCTCGACGTCGGGGTCGATGTTGGAGTACGTCCCGACCGCGCCGGAGATCTTGGCGACGGCCACGTCCGCGCGGGCCGCGCGCAGCCGGTCGCGGCAGCGGGCGAGCCCGAACGCCAGGTCCGCGACGCGGTGCCCGAACACCGTCGGCTCGCCGTGGATGCCGTGCGTCCGGCCGACCCGCAGGGTGTTCCGGTGGGCCAGGCCGAGGTCGCGCAGCGCGGCGACGAGAATGTCCGCCCGGGCGAGCAGCAGGTCGGTCGACTCGACCAGCTGCAGCGCGAGCGCCGTGTCGAGCAGGTCGGAGGAGGTCATGCCGAAGTGCACGTAGGCGGCGGCGGACCGGGGTTCGGTGCGGTCGGCCCAGGCGGTCAGGAAGGCGATGACGTCATGCTGGGTGACGGCCTCCACCTCGGCGACGGCTTCGGGCGTCGGAGCGGGGGCGGCCCGGACCGGCTCGATGGAATCGGCGGGGATGCGGCCCGCGGCGGCGTGCGCCTCCATGACCAGCACCTCGACGCGACACCACAGCTCGTACTTGTGCGCCTCCGACCACACCCGGCCCATCTCCGCCAGGGTGTACCGGCCGATCATGGCTGGCTGCCGGCCGCGGCCGCCGCGCTCAGCCCGTCCGCCGCGGCCTGCTCGAACTCGTCCTTGAACGCGGCCAGCTTCAGCCCCAGATCGGGATCGGCCAGCGCCAGGATCTGGATCGCCAGGATCGCCGCGTTCGTCGAGTTGTTCAGACCCACGGTCGCGACCGGGACGCCCGGCGGCATCTGCGCGATGGCGAGCAGCGAGTCCATGCCGTCCAGCGCCCCGCCGGAGATCGGCACGCCGATTACCGGCAGCGTGGTGAGGGCCGCAATGGTGCCGGGCAGCGCGGCGGCCAGGCCTGCCCCGGCGATGACCACCGAGATGTCGCGGGCCCGTAGCTGACCCACGTAGTCGGCGAGGGTGCGCGGCGCGCGGTGCGCCGACAGCGACACCTGCTCGTAGGGCACACCGAAGCGTTCCAGAGTGGCGCCGGCCTTGCTCATGGTCTGGGTGTCCGACGGTGATCCGAAGACGATCGCCACCTGGGGATGATCCGGCCCGGGGGTGCTCTGCGACACGGTCTACTCCTTCTTTCTATGTCCTGCGGGATCCTCGCCGGACGCGACGTCCGTTCGACGGACGTCGGCCGCGTGGCGCATCCGGGACGGATCTCCGATGTCGGTGCGGTAATGGGCGCCGGGCAGCGAGATGCGGCTGACGGCCTCGTAGGCCGATCCTCGCGCGGACTCCAGGTTGGAGCCGATGGCCGTGACGGACAGCACACGGCCGCCGGCCGAGACGACCCGACCATCCGGCTCCCTGCGGGTACCGGCGTGCAGGATGTCGACGCCGGCCAGCGCGCCGGCGGCGGCGAGCCCGCGGATCGGGTCGCCGAGCCTGGGGGCCGCCGGATAGCCGTGCGCGGCGACGACGACGCTGATCGCCGCGCCGGAGCGCCACACCGGTGCCCGCCGGCCGGAGAGCACGTCYGTCAACGGCGTCGTGAGCAGGGCGAGGATGGCCTGCACCTCGGGGTCACCGAAGCGCACGTTGAACTCCACCACCCGCGGCCCGCGGGTGGTCAGCGCGAGCCCGGCGTAGAGCAGACCGGTGAACGGGGTGYCGCGCCGGGCCATCTCGGCCACCGTCGGCCGGATCACCGTGGTRACGATCTTCGCCGGCAGGCCATGCGAGGCCCAGGGCAGCGGGGTGTACGCGCCCATCCCCCCGGTGTTCGGGCCGGTGTCGCCGTCGCCGACCCGTTTGTGATCCTGTGCCGGCAGCATCGGGAGGACCGCGCCGGACTCGGTCACCACGGCGAACAGGGAGACCTCGGGCCCGTCGAGGTACTCCTCGAGGACAACCCGGTCGTCCGGTCCGCGCAGGCTCGCGCGGACCGCGGCGACGGCCGCGTCGCGATCCTCGGTCACCGTGACGCCCTTGCCGGCGGCGAGCCCGTCGTACTTCACCACGTACGGTGGCCCGAAGACGTCCAGGTCGGCCAGGGCGGGCTCGATCTCGGTGTGGTCGCGAGAGGCCGCCGTGGGCACCCCGGCGGCGCGCATGACCTCCTTGGCGAACGCCTTGCTGCCCTCCAGCCGGGCCGCGGCCGCGCTCGGGCCGAAGACCGCGAGACCGCGGGCGCGTATCTCGTCGGCGGCCCCGGTTACCAACGGCATCTCCGGACCGATGACGGTGAGGTCCGCGCCGACCGCCTCAGCAAGGTCGGCGACGGCGTCCGGGTCAGCGACGTCGAGCGGGCGGGGCTCGGCGAGCTCGGCGGTTCCGGCGTTTCCGGGCGCGCAGACCAGCGAGCCGACCCGGGGATCGCGGGCGAGCGCCCGGCACAGCGCGTGTTCACGGCCGCCGGAGCCGACAACAAGAATCTTCATCAGTTCACCTCGCGACGCAAGCAGCGGCCCGGTGCGCGGCGGCGAATTCCCGGTAATGCCGGCGGAGCGGGCCGCGTCGCCGCCACGGCCGTGCGCGGGGGACGCGAGGGTCGGTGGCGGCCGTCACCGGTTGTCCCTGGCGCGCGGCGCCGGGACGGAGATCCGGACCGGGCGCGGGTGCCATCGCGAACCGGCGAACCCCGTCTGGGGCATCGCGTCGTCGCAGTTCGGTCGGGTCACGGTTCCACAGTAGCGGGTGTGCTGATCATCGTGCGCGTCGTGCCCGGTCGGTGCCGGTGACTCCCGGCCGATCACCTGGGACGATCCGCGCTGAGCGACTACAGCCCGACACCCGACCGCCAGAGCAGGTGGGCCATGCCGTGCACCAGGTGCAGCGCGCAGCGGCGTGCGTCCACCTCGGCCATGCCCGCGACGATGGCGGCGGCGTCGACCGGCCAGACCCGGACCTCCCGGCCGAGCACGGTCAGCGGGGCGGGATCGTCGCGGCCTTCGAAGGCGCGCCCACCCGGTTCGACGAACAGGTGCAGCGACCGCCCCGCAGCCGGGAAGTTCTCGCAGCGCCAGTACAGCAGCGGCCACGCCTGCAGCCGTTCCCGCCGTCCCGGCCAACGCCGGCGGCGACCGGGGTCAACGGCCGCCTCACCCGCGTCCGCCCGGTCCGCCCGGTCCGCCCGATCCGCCCGGTCCGCCCGATCCGCCGGGTCGGCCCGGGCCGCCGGGTCCGTGACCGCCCGTGTCGCCCGTGTCGCCCCGCCCTCGCTCAGGTCCAGCGCGGGCAGCGGCCGCCCGGCACGGTACCGCGCCGGCGCGCGGTGCGGCGCGGTGCGGGTCGCCCGCACCGTGACCGGTGGTACCAGGTGTTCGGCCGCGCAGAAGTCCAGGAAGTCACGGATCTGGGCGTCGACGTGACTGGCGACGGCCGCGGCGCGTTCGAGCCGCTGTGCCTCGGCCCGCTTCGAGCTCCGGATGGCGTGGCTGCCCCGCAGCAGCACGTCGGTCAGGGTCTGCGGCAGAGCCTCGCCGGTGGGGGAGAACCCGACCGGCCAGGCGTCGGAGTCGGTCGGGTGCAGGTAACCGCGYCTCACGGCTGGTGGCCAACGGGCCGGTTGCGGGGCTTCGGCCGGTTCCGGCAGCGACAGCGGTGTCCGCCCGGGGATGGAAGGATCGTCATCCGACGGCCGGGACCTGACAACGGCCACCGCCACCACCCCCGGACGTCATTGCTTTGCGTGACCGCCCAAGCGTCGACGGTAATGCTTCCGGGTGCAACCGGAACCGACCGGATCTCGGCCCGCGCCGGGCGGGATCAGATCAGGTCCGTTCCGGACCAGTCGTTTCAGACCAGGTCATTGATGACGAGCGTCTGGTCCCGCCCGGGACCGACGCCGACCGCCGACACCGGGGCGCCGGAGAACTCCTCCAACGCCCTGATGTAGTCCTTCGCGGCGCCGGGCAGGTCGGCGAACGACCGGACGTCGGAGATGTCCTCGTGCCAGCCGGGCAGGTCGGTGTAGATCGGCTTGGCGTGGTGGAACTCGGTCTGGGTCATGGGCATCTCGTCAACCCGTTCGCCGCCGAGGTCGTAGCCGACGCAGATGGGCACCCGGTCGAAGCCCGACAGGACGTCCAGTTTGGTGAGGAAAAGGTCGGTCAGGCCGTTGACCCGCACCGCGTAGCGGGCGATTACGGCGTCGAACCAGCCGGTGCGCCGCGCCCGGCCGGTCGTCACGCCGAACTCCCCGCCGATGCGGCGCAGCTCCTCTCCGACCTTGTCGTCCAGTTCGGTGGGGAAGGGGCCGGCGCCGACCCGGGTCGTGTAGGCCTTGATGATGCCGATCACCCGACTGATCCTCGTCGGGCCGATGCCGGCGCCGGTGGCCGCGTAGCCGGCGGTCGGGTTCGATGACGTGACGAACGGGTAGGTGCCGTGGTCGACGTCGAGGAGGGTGCCCTGGGAGCCTTCGAGCAGCACGACCTTGMCCGCGCGCAGCGCCCGGTCGAGGATCAGACCGGTGTCGGCGATGTGGGGTTGCAGGCGTTTCGCGTAGTCGGCGTACTCCTCGACCACCTCGTCGAGCTCGATCCGGCGCCGGTTGTAGACCTTGGCCAGGACCTGGTTCTTCTCCCGTAGCACCAGTTCGAGCTTCTTGTGGAAGATGCCCGGGTCGAGGAGATCCTGCACTCTGATGCCCGTACGGGCAACCTTGTCGCCGTAGGTGGGACCGATGCCGCGACCGGTGGTACCGATCCGCGCCTTGYCCAGGTAACGCTCGATGACCCGGTCCAGCGCCCGGTGATGGGGCATGATCAGATGGGCGTTCGCGCTGATCAGGAGCCGGGAGACGTCGATGCCGCGGGCGGTGAGCCCGTCCATCTCGGCCAGCAGCACGCCCGGGTCGATGACGACCCCGTTGCCGATCACGGGAACGCAGTCGGCCCGCAGCATGCCACTGGGAATCAGGTGGAGCGCGTAACTCTCCGCCCCGATGACCACGGTGTGGCCGGCGTTGTTGCCACCCTGGTACCGGACGACGTAATCGACGGCGCCGCCCAGGAGGTCGGTCGCCTTTCCTTTTCCCTCGTCGCCCCACTGGGCACCGATGAGGACAAGAGCAGGCACCGGGCGAGGTTACTAGGGATGGCGGGGTCGTGGGGCCGGCTGCGGCATCCTCGCTGGTCTCCACCACCGACGCGGCCTGATGAACTCACTGTCAGGTGAAGCCGAGCTCACTGGCAGCGACGGAATCGCTGTCGGCCAGGAACGTCCGGCAGCGGGTGGCCTCCTCGGCCTCCCCGATGGCCGCGGCCGCCCGACCGAGAGCGGCGAGCGAACGCAGGAACCCGCGGTTGGGTTCGTGTGACCAGGGGATCGGCCCGTTGCCCTTCCAGCCCGAGCGGCGCAGGGCGTCGAGGCCGCGGTGATAGCCCGTGCGGGCGTAGGCATAGGCCTCGACGGGTCGTCCGCCGGTGAGCGCGAGCTCGGCGAGCGCGGCCCAAGGCACGCTGAACGCGGGCAGCCGGGCGGCGACGGCATCCGGCGGATCACCGGCGACCAGCGCATCGGTCGCGGCCGCGTCGGAGGGCAGGAGCGTCGGCGGCGGACCGGAGAGCAGGTTGGGCTTTCCCGAGGTGGACGGCGTCGTCATGAGTGCATCCTGCCCGACGACCGGCCGCACACGTCATGGAGGTCACCCCGGACGCGCTTGCCCTGCGCGCACGGTGACCGGTCGGTCAGGCCCTGACGCTGACGTTCCACAGATTCTGGCCGACGACCCCGGGTTGACCGTCGCTCACCCGGGTGAGGTACGAGTACAGCGCGGCGATGCCCTGCGACTGCGGTCCGAACTTGCCGTCGAYGGTGAGTACGAAGCCCTTCTGACGCATCCTGTCCTGCCAGACGAAGGCGTCCGGGCGAACGTCGTCGCTGAGGGACGCGTCGAGGACCGTGCCCCTGAACGAGCCGTCCCCCATCTCCCGGCGGGCCCGGTCCAGCGTCATGGGGGGTTCCACCGGGGTGATGGCCTGCTGGATGACGTCACCGGAGCCGCCCGGGACACTGGCCGGGCCGTTGTTGGTCAGGCCCATCTTGACCGAGCAGGACGGCCATGGCTGCCAGCCCCGCTGGTTGTAGAGCTTCGCGGCCGCCTCGTCCTGCGTGGCGGGCGATGCCTGGTACGGGCGGCCGGAGTACCCGAGCCCGTGCCAGGTCTGGTCGTCGAACTGGTAGGCACCGGAGAAGCCGTTGCCGGTGTTGACCGCGTAGTTGCCGCCGGACTCGCATTGGCGGAGCTTGGCGAAGTCGTCGGAGGTGGCCGCGCCCGCCGGAGCCGCGGTGACCGCGAGGCCGCTGCCGACGATGGCCGTGACCGCGCCGGTGGTGCGCAGGATGCGACCGGCGGGCGATGGGGCCTGCGGTGCTCGATGTCTGCCGCCACGACGCCCAGAGGGCATGTCAGTCCAATCCCGTCGCCTGCGGGGTGAGCTGTCGGGTGCGGGCTGGGATGGCCCGGCCGGAGGATCCGACCCCGGGTGGGAACCGCTCTCCACCATGGGCCGGGACGCACCGGCTTTACCCCAAGGACGCCGCTTGCGGCGCCCGAAATGTGGGTCCCCCACTCCTGCCCGCTGCGGTCGATGTTCGTTCCGGCCGCTCGTACGGGGGCAGGACTCGGCGTCCGTCCGGGCGGCCTCGCCGACGAGGCGAGTGAGYGGCACTCTAGCGAGAACCGCTCATGGAGCGCAAACCGGGGTGGTCCGGAGTAACCAGTGAGGATCGCGCGAATCGTGCCACTTCCATACAGGTTCCGCAGGTGGCTCGCTGGTCCTGCTGTTCCTCGTCGGCCTTGCCGAAGATCGGCTCTGCCGAAGATCGGCCCTGCCGGAGGCCGGTCAGGGTGCGGTCCTGGTGATGCTGGTGGTGGGTTGTACGGGCCGGCCCGTACGGGCCGTCAACCGGAGATCGTCCGGAGACAGGTCGGGCCAGCCCGTCGTCGAGGTGAGATCCCCTGACCGGTGTCGCCGGGGTGGGATGTCCGGTTCCCGCGGCGGTCGTCCCTCCGCCACGGGGGCGGAGCGAATGGATCAGCTGATGGAGCTGATGGGGCTGATGGGGAGGATCAGCGGAAGGTGGCCCGCCAGGTCGCCGGGCCGACGATGCCGTCGACGGCGAGTCCCTTGGCGGCCTGCAGGGCGCGGGCGACTGCGGCGGAGCGTGGTCCGTAGCGGCCGTCGATCGTGATCGGATAGCCCAGATGGTTGACGCGGGCCTGCCAGGCCCGCACGTCGTCACGTACCTGCCTGGCCAGTGCGGTCGTCAGGTTACGGGTGAATACGGGGGTGCTCATGGAGATGGGGCTGACCGTCAGCTCGCGGCGTTCCGTCGTGCGCGAGGCCTGGCCCGAGGAGCTCGACGAGCCGCCCGCGAGCTGGTCGGCGCCCATCCCGCRGCCACAGGCCGGCCACTGGCCGAAGCCGGACCGTCGGGCGAGCTTGAGCGCGGCCTCGTCCTGGACGGCCGGGGAAGCCTGGTGCGGCAGACCGCCGTAGCCGAGGCTGTGCCAAGTGCTGGCGGAGAACTGGTAAGCGCCGTAGTACGCGTTGCCGGTGTTGGTCGTGTAGTCACCGCCGGACTCGCACTGCCGCAGGCCCGTCCAGGTGGTGGCCGCATCGGCCGGCTGGCTGAGCGCGAAGGTGCCGCCCACCGCCGCCGCGAGTACTGGTGCGACCACGAGGGCCCGGGCCCGGCTGCGGGTACCGGCGCGGCATTGTCGGCCACTGATACGTGCGTCGGACATGTCTTGTGGTCCTTCCCCACGCCTGCGAGGTGAGCTGTCGGATTCGGGCTGGGAACTGCCCGGCCGTGCCAGGGATCCCTGGAGACGGAAGCCGCACCGGAAATACCTTTCCGGGTGGTCGTCGCACATGGCTTCACCCCGAGAGCATCGAATCCTTTCGATACTCGGAGATGGGTCCCCCGTTCMTGCCGCCCGGTTCGAGAAATCGTCGGCCAGGGGCAGGATTCGGCGTGCCGCCCGACGAATGCCCGACGTTGTTGCCGGGCACGGCGAAAACCATAACCACGCCGCCCGGCGAGTCGCCAAGCATTGAATAGGGTGCGTGAAAAAGAGCACACTCGGCGCGCCTGCTTGAGTAGGAACTGGCGGCCTGGTATCGCGCGTGCGCGCCCGCTCATCAACCTGGCGGTACGGCGTGCGGAGGCATTTGTGCTCGGCCGATCACCCTGTTTGCCGATGGTCGACGATGAGCGGAGAGTCCCACATCAGGCCAGATGCGTGACATGTCGACAAAGGCGTGACGGCCCTGCTACGAGATCGACGCGAGTGATCGGCCTGATACTACGCTTCGTCCATTGAAGCCTGTTTTTGTGAGAAAAACAACGGAAATCGGGCGGTAACTTGCGGCGTTGTGATTTTTGCACACGGCGGATTCAATCGGACACCGACTGTGAAAAGCGCCCGTCGGATCACCACAGTGGGCGAAGGGGTTCCCTGGGGGTGGGGCGGTAGGTGAACGGTTACCGAAGGTCCGGTGCGTGTCCGCTCATTTGGCCGAAACCTGCTGGTTGCCGGCGGGGGCGGCGTTACGCGAGGAGCGGGATGCCGCGCCCGCTAAACAGTGGTCCCCCAGCCGTCGGAGCGACCGGGGGACCGCGCGGGCCGGCATAGTACGGGAAATCGGCGGGTCGTGCATCGGACCGGGGCGGGTCGGATGTCCGCCGCGTGCCGGTCGTTCCGTCCGCCGGAAATGATGGAGAGGGTCGGACCGAGGGGTCCGGAGAATGTCCTCGGACGAGCGGCGGCGGTTGCTCGGTTGCCCGTTCGCGGCCGGCGGCTATCTGTCCGCTTGTCCGCCGGCCGGCGGACAAGCGGCCGGTATCCGACGAACCGATCCCGCCAGCCGGCGTGCGCTCCTGGGCCCGACTATGCCCGCCCGAGGCTGGTGCCGGCGGAACGGAGGTCCTCACACGCCTGGGCGACGCGGGCCGCCATGCTGCTCTCCGCGAGCTTTCCGTAGGTACGCGGGTCGTACGCCTTCTTCACGCCGACCTCACCGTCCACCTTGAGAACGCCGTCATAGTTTTTGAACACGTGGTCCACGATGGGGCGGGTGAATGCGTACTGGGTGTCCGTGTCCACGTTCATCTTGACCACCCCGTAGTCGAGGGTCTCGCGGATTTCGGTGAGAGCCGACCCGCTACCGCCGTGAAAGACGAGGTTGAACGGCTTCGCGCCGGCTGGCAGCCCGAGCTTCCTGGCGACGTACTCCTGTCCTTCGTGCAGAATCGTCGGGCGTAGCTTGACGTTTCCGGGCTTGTACACACCGTGCACGTTGCCGAAGGTGGCGGCGAGCAGGTAGCGCCCCTTCGCGCCGGTGCCGAGCACCTCGGCCGTCCGCCACATGTCCTCCGGCGTCGTGTAGAGCTTCTCGTCGATCGCGCCGACGACGCCGTCCTCCTCGCCGCCGACGACCCCGATCTCGACCTCGAGAACGATCTTCGCGGCGGCGGCGTCCGCGAGTAGTTCTTCGGCGATCTTGAGGTTCTCCTCGAGGGGGACCGCCGAGCCGTCCCACATGTGCGACTGGAAGAGCGGCTCGCGTCCCTGGGCCACCCGATTCTTCGAGATCGCGATCAAGGGGCGGATGTAGGTGTCAAGCTTGTCGGCCGGGCAGTGGTCGGTGTGCAGGGCGATGTTGACCGGATACGCCTTCGCGACGTGGTGGGCGAACTCGGCCAGTGCCTCCGCGCCGAGGACCATGTTCTTCACCGTCGAGCCGGACAGGTACTCGGCACCGCCGGTGGACACCTGCACGATGCCGTCACTGCCGGCTTCGGTGAAGYCCCGCAGCGCGGCGTTCAGGGACTGCGACGAGGTCACGTTGATCGCGGGGTAGGCGAAGGACTGGGCCTTCGCCCGGTCGAGCATCTCGGCATATACGTCTGGCRTGGCGATGGGCATCGGTGGGGCTCCTTACGAACCTGTAGGGGCGCCGATCAGCCATGCACCCGCGGTGCAGGGCAGCCGGATCGGGCCGAAGCCCGCCGTGGACTCCTGATGGGCGAAGGGTATGACGCCTTGCCCCGTCCCGGGGTCGGATGCGGCTGACGTCGCCGGCGCGGTGCGGATCCGCGCGATGTGGTCCCCGCCGACTTGGTCGGCGGGTGCCGACCAGGGGCCGGCACACTGGTCGAGTGGACGTCGGCAGCCTGTCCGGGATGACGCTGTACGTCGTCCTCTTCGCGGTCATCTTCGTCGAGAGCGGGATCCTGATCGGGTTCTGGCTTCCGGGTGACACCATTCTCTTCGCGGCCGGGCTGATGGCGGCGGACGCGGCGTCGAACGTGTCCGTCGCGGTCCTCTCGATCGGGGTCGCGGCGGCAGCCACCGTCGGGGCGGCGGCGGGCTACTACACCGGGCATCGTCTCGGCCGGCCGTACCTGGAACGCAGGCACGCCACGGTGCTGGCCCGTACGGAGGAATTCTACCGGCGGTTCGGGCCGATCACCCTGGTCGCGGCCCGCTTCGTGCCGTGGGCGAGGACGTTCGCGCCGGTACTCGCCGGGACCGTGGCGATGTCATGGTCCCGCTTTCTGATCGCGGTCGTGCTCGGGGCGCTCGTCTGGGGGACCGGATTGATCCTTCTGGGCTATACGGCGGCCGCCATTCCTGGGCTGCGGGACGCGGCGGTGTGGATCGCGCTCGTAGTGATCGTCATCTCCGTCATCGCCGGGATCGCCGGCGAGCTGCTGCGCCGGCGATCGGGCCGGCTCCCCGACCAGGGGCCGCGGTAGTCCGCGTCGGGCGAGGAGCGCCGAGGGGGCGGGCGAGGAGCGCAGGGATGTTGTCCGTCAGTGCCCCGCGGCGCCGGATCATGCCRGGAGATCCGTGGACCGGTAGTCTCCACGACGTTACGACCAGATCACATTGGACGATCAATTCCCTTTCCTATGGCAATTTCTGGCTATGGCCGGCTAACCTTGATCGATCCAGGTACGCGGTCGGGGGTCCGACCACCGAAGGATTCGATGCTTCGACAGCACGGGCGGCACCATGCGGGACGGCGTCGCGCCGGCCCCGTCCTCTGCAGCGCGGCAGGGGCCTTGACCGCGGTTCTGACGGTCGTGCTGCTCGCGGGTGGTCATTCGGCACCGCGTGACGGTGACCGCCTGGCCGGCCGCGCCGGCACGCAGCCGGATCGGGGCGTGGTCKGGGTGGCGGCCGGGGTCCCCCCCACGTCGATCGCGGGTCGGATCGCGGATCGGGGTGCGCCGACCGGACCCGGGGCCGAGCCTCCGCCCACCGCTCGCCTGGCCGGTCCGGATCAGCTGGCCGCCGCGCGGGCGGCGGCTCTGGCCCTGGCCGCGCCGGTGACTGCTCCGTCCGCGTCGGCCCCGGCCGTCGCATCCCCCCACCCGCCGTACCTGCCGGCCTCCTGGATGAGCCTGGTCGGTCAGGTCGCGACCTCGACCAACTTCGAGCGCCGGGCGGCCGGTTGTCCTCCGTTGATCGTCGACTTGCGGTTGGCCGCCGCGGCCCAGGCACACAGCGTCGACATGGCCACGGTCGGCTATTTCGGCCACGGCAGCCCGGACGGTCGCTCGCCCTTCGACCGGATCGCCGCCGCCGGCTTCTCCTTCTCCATCGCCGCCGAGAACATCGCCGCCGGTCAGCGCACCGTGGCCGAGGTGATGCGCGGATGGATGAACAGCCCGGAGCACCGATCGAACATCCTCACCTGCTCGCTGACCCGGATCGGCGTGGGCTACGCGACGGGCGGYAGGTACGGCACCTACTGGACCCAGGACTTCGGGACGCCGTGAGGGCCGGCCCACCTGCCGGGCGCGACCGGCCCGTGGCATCCCGGGAGGTGCACCCGACCTCGATCCTCCCGACTCGCGGGGATGTCCCGGTCCTGATCAGTAGTCGATCCCGTAGGGTCGGGTCGTCGCCGACGGCAGCGAGCACGGCAGCGAGCACGGCAGCGAGCACGGCAGCGAGCGTGGTAAAACCCGCGGACCCAGCCGGTGGACGGGCCGGCGGGCCGCGCGGCAGCGCCGTCGGCGAGGGTGATCCTGGCAGGAGGAGCGACCTTGGTTCGGGCGGTGGTCACCGGCGCGGCCGGCTTCCTCGGCGGAGCGCTGGCCCACGCGCTGCGGCGGCGCGGTGACGACGTTGTCGCCATCGACATCCGGCGCGCGCCGGGTGTCATGCAGGCCGACGTCAGCCGTCCCGGTGAGTGGGAGAAGGCCTTTTACGGCACGGAGCTGGTGATCCATGCCGCCGCCATCGGGACCGGTGGCGTCGCGGAACTGACCCCGGTGCGTCCCGGCCGAGCCGGAGCGCCGGTACGGGTGTCCGACGCCGAGATCCGGCGGGTGACCCTCGGCGCCACGGCGGCGTTGCTCGACGCCGCGGGTCGGGCCGGGGTCGACCGCTTCGTCCATCTCTCCTGCGTGGACGTGCTTGCCCGGACGAGTGGCCCGGTCCCCGGCGGGACCGGGGACCGCAGGCCCGCGCGAGCCGTCGGCCGATCATTGGACGAGACCACGCCGATCGGACTGACCGGCGACGTCCGCGCCGACGCCATGGCCGCCGCGGAACAGGCGGTCGGGTCGGCCGCTGCGCACGGACTCGGCGCGACCGTCCTACGGATCGGGGATGCCTACGGTCCCCGGGCCGGTCGCTGGACCCTCTGGCCGGTGCTGCTGATGCGGGCCGGGCGGTTCGTCCTCGTCGACGGCGGCTGGGGTGTGCTCAGCCCCGTGCATGTCGACGACGTGGTCACGGCGGTGACCACCGTCGCCGGTGCGGACCGGTCGGCGGTCGCCGGTGAGGTGCTGCACGTGACCGGGGGGGAGTCGGTGTCTGCCGCCGACTTCTTCACCTTTTACTGTCAGATGCTCGCGATCGCGGCGCCCCGCTCCGTACCGGCCAGGGTCTTCGGAGCGGTCGACGCGATTGATCGTTTCTGTTCGTTCGCGGAGGGTTACCGAAGGCGAGGTGTGGACGATTCCGCGGCCGAGACGCCACCCCTCCCCACCCACCCGGTCCCGGCGGTCTCGACGACCTCGGTGCGGCCAGCGGGCTCGGCGGCCCCGGCGGCCCCGGCCGTTCCGGTGAACTCGGCGACGTCGCGGCGGGGACCGGGCCTGATCCGCGGTGTAGGTGCCCGTCTGGTGGCCGGAGTCGATCCCCGCGCCCGGGTGGACCTCGGTCCGCTCACCGTGCGCGCCCTGACCCGCGACGCGGGCCTCTCCATCGAGAAGATCCGGGCCCGGACGGGATGGTCGCCGGTCGTGCGGCTGCCCGAGGGCATGAACCGCACCGAGTCCTGGCTCCGGGAACGGGGTCTGCTCGGGGTCCGGGAGCCGTCCCGTCGTGGGTGAGGGCCCTACACTCACCACCTCCCGACTACTCRCACTCCCGCTCACCATTTGGAACGCGGGATACGTCGCCGAGGAGCTCGCGCCCTCGCTGGCGTTCACGGTCATCCCCCCGCGATCAGGCACGCGTGGTGCCTCCGGTGACGGATCCGGCCCCTTCGGCGGAATCGTCGGGACCGATCCTGCCGCGGGGGCGCCCGATCCCGACGATCCGGCGGGGGCGCTGCGGCGCGAACTACGCCGTCGGGCGAGCGCCGGCCACATGGTCCTGACCTGGGTGCTGCGTCGCCAGCCGGGTCGCCAGCCGGGTCGCCAGCCAGGATCGGCGGCGGTGGGCCTGCTCGCGGCGGAGACCCACGGCCGGCGGGTGGTGGTCGGGGTGTCGATCGCGCTCGGCTGCCGGCGCAGCGGCTACGCCACCGAGGCGATCCGCGCGGTCGCGGGATGGTTCGAATACCGCGGCGCTCTGGTGGAGACGCGGATCCGGCGCGGGGACAGCGTGGGGAAGCGTCTCGCGCAGGCGACCTCGTTCGTGCCAACGAGTGTGTTGGTCGCCGATTGGTGGCGGATCTGGCTGCGTCCGCCGCCAAGTTGACCATTGAGGTTTGTCACGCAACGTTATCGGGCGTCGGGCTTCGCCTGGGCCTGACGTCGCGAGTCACCGCCGACCGTTCCGGTACCGTCCGGATTCGGCCGTCATCCGGCCCGAACGGGCAAAACCCATGTCCAGCCGCCTTTCGCGGTGTGGCGGAAGGTCATTGTGACGGTACCGTTACCATGCTGTGTTGTCGGCTGGGTGACAGCTCCCGGCTCATTTTTTCGCCGTCACGAGGAGAGTGGTGAACACRCCGCGCAGACAGCCCCCTGTTCAGACTGTGATGCCCTGGGGCACCATGTAAGGCGATGTCGCGACCAATGGCCGACGGGCCGAAGCTGGGCGGGGCGTCCGTGGGGGTCCGTGGGAGGGCCGTCGCGTGCCCGGGGAGGGGAGCCCGAGCGGTCCGGCRCCACCTGCGCCTGGGAGGTCAGCACCATGAGTGTGGATACCCCTCGGGGAA
Source organism: Frankia sp. CcI156 (assembly GCF_001983015.1). Lineage (NCBI taxonomy): Bacteria > Bacillati > Actinomycetota > Actinomycetes > Frankiales > Frankiaceae > Frankia > Frankia sp. CcI156. Next base: position 125,356 of record NZ_MOMD01000003.1, on the reverse strand, counting down.
CACCGGCCGGAGTCCGGCCGAGCGAGGTCACGTACGATCATCTGATCATTCCGCCGGACTGGCGTCGGCCGAAGGAGTCGGCGCCGGGGACGCTCAACGCTCTGTTCCCCTCCGAGGGAGGCCCCCGCGCCGAGCCTGCCGCGGCCGGCTCGACGTCGCCGATCAACCCGACAACCGGTCCGTTGACGGGTCCGTTGACGGGCCCGCTGCTGGTCGGCACCACGGCGCGTGCCTTCGCGAAACTCGACGACCTGATCCGTCTCGGTGCCGAGGACCGTGCCGTCGTCGCGGCTCGCCGCGACGAGGCGGAGCGGGCGCTGCGCGCGATCTTCCCGCCTCGTTGCGCGCTGCCGCTGGTCGGGGTCGCCACGATCGGCTCGGCGGGTCGGGACACCATGATCCGTCCGCTCGACGAGGTGGACATCTTCGCGGTCTTCTCGGCGGCCAACAGCGCCTGGAAGCGTTTCCGCTGGGACTCCCGCGACCTGCTGCTCTGCGTGCGCAACGCCATCGGCGGAGATCGAATCCAGACGATCGGTAGCCGCGGCCAGGCGCTGCGCATCGTCTACGACGCCMCTCCGGACGTCCATCTGGTGCCGGCCTTCGATCATCCGCGTGCCGGGTACGTCATACCCGATCGGGTCGGTGGCTGGCTGCCGACCCGGCCGGAGCGGCACACGAGCTGGACGGCGGACCTCGGCCCCCGGGTGATCTCGGCGGTCCGCCTGCTCAAGGCGTGGAACCGGGTGCGCGGCAGCCACCTGCGCTCCTTCCACATCGAGGCGCTCGCCGGGCAGGTCCTCGCCGGCCGCGGGCTCAACACCCGGCAGGGGCTCGCCGAGGTCTTCCGGCATCTGGACGATGTCGGCCTCACCGTGGCCGACCCGGCCGACGTCGGCGGGGACCTGTCGTCGTATCTACGCGCCGAGGACATCGAGGCGTTGGCCGAGAGTGTCCGGCTCGCCCGGATCTACTCGGCGAAGGCGGTGGACGCGGAACAGGCCGGCGATCACGAGGAGGYCGTGAATCTGTGGGGTTCCCTCTTCGGGCCGGAGTTCCCCACGTTCGGCTGAGGGCGGGGGCTCCGTTTACCCGGCGCCCCGGCTCATCCAGCGGTCCGTACGGCGTGGCGCCGACCGATCCGGGATCGTTCGGCCTGTGCGGCGGCGAGCGAGACCGCCTCGTCGGCGTCGCGCAGGCCGGCCCGCACCGTCACCGGGCCGCCGGTGGTATCGAGGTGCATGTCGGCCAACCGTAGCAGTCTGGCCAGCGGATTCTGCACGATCCGGATGCTCTGCACCTTACCGTGGGGGATGAGATCGGTGTGCCGCCGGACGATTCCCCGGCGTACGACGAAGACCGTGTCGTCCRCTCCGCAGGACAGCCGCCGCCAGTGGAGCGGGGCGAGCCAGGCGGCCCGGCGTGGCGGCCGGGTCATCGCCACCGCCGCGACATCCACTCCGGGCAGTAGCCGGCCGATCAGGGCCAGCGCATCCGCCCGGCGAGCCACCGGTAGCAGCACGGAGGGCCCGCCGCCGGCCACGTTCATCCGGAGCGTCACCCAGCCCGACCAGCGCCACAGCGCCGGTTCGCCGATGCTGATCGCCTGGACCCGTCCCGGCGGGACCGTGGCGTGGGTGCGGTTGAGCAGACCGCTGTTGATGCGCAGCCCGTCGGGTGACTCGGAGACGGTGTAGGGGTAGCCGGCCGCGAACCGGCGAAACGTCGTGTGCCAGAGGCTGCCGAGCATCGGAACGGCGCCGAGGGCGCCGGTGAGGGTACCGGTCAGCAGGGCGGGCGTGGCGATCGCGGCCACGCCGAAYAACGCCACCCACGGCGCGGGGGACAGCGCGATCGCGGCCACCAACCGCCGTGGCGGCACCTCGGCGAGTGGGCGCTGCGGTGCCTCGCCCACGTCCGGCGCGAGTCCCGCGGCGGTGGCCAGCAGCTCGGCCCGCAGCCGCTGGGCGTGACCCACCGACAGGTACCGCAGGTCGGACCCGGAGTCGGTGTCCAGTTCGGAGCGTTCCCTACCGGCGAGATCGATCCGGAGGATGGCGAGCCCCGTGACCCGGGCGAGAAGTGGTTGAGCGATGTCCACCGACTGTAACCGATCCAGCCGGACATGGCGGGTCCGTCGGACCAAGAGCCCGGTATCGAGCCGAAGATTGTCGCGTTCGACCCGGTAGCGGGTGAATCGCCAGGCGCAGTATCCGTAGGTGCCGGCGGCGGGAATCAGGAAGATCAGGGTGAGCCCGATGATGCGGGGGGTGACGTCGTCGGCGAGGTTTCTGCCGACCGTCGCCATGAACGCCACGACGATTACCCAGCCGCGCAGGAACGGGGTGAGCGGATGCAGCCGGTGAAACCCGTCCTGGCCGGGGCGTGTCGCCCGAGCCGGCGCTTCGCCGGTGGTGGACCCCCGCTCGATCGTCACAGCCCGGCCGACCGGGCTTCACCGCGTTCGGTGAGCGCGTCACGCAGCCGCGCGGCCTCGTCCGGGGCCAGGCCGGGGATGATGGCATCGCTGTCCGCGGCCGCGGTGTGCAGCTGCACCTTGGCGATGCCGAAGCGGCRCGCCAGTGGTCCGGCGGTGACGTCGACGAGCTGCATCCGGCCATACGGCACCACGATCAGGCGACGCGTCAGCACCCCGCGGCTGATCAGGAGATCGTCCTCCCGCTCGGCATAGCGCCAGGCCTGCCAGCGGAGGCCGATCGAGCGCCAGAGCCAGCCCGTCACGAGGATTGGCGCCACCGTGATCAGTATCCAGGGCCAGCCGCCGAACGCCGCCGTGATCAGCAGGGTGAGCGCCACCACCGGGACGGCTCCCACGATCAGGAGCGCCCGTCGAAGCCGCCGTAGGYCCGGTGGCAGGACCCGCCACTGCGCGGGATCCGGCAGAAGAGCGTCGTGCATTCCGCAACGATAAGTCGCACATCCGCTACGTCCGGCCCGAATCGGTCGAGGAACCGACGGCGTGCCGTCCCCACGATGGTCCTCGCCCGGTCTGCGGCGATTCGCCGGGAGGCCCGTCAGAGGGACTTGACGGTGGCGRCCTTGACCGTCAGACCCGAGCGGTCCGGCGCGGTGTTGACGAGCACCTCGTCGCCGTCCCGGATCTGCCCGCCGAGCAGTTCCTTGGCGAGCTGGTCGCCGATCGCCGTCTGGACCAGCCGCCGCAGCGGACGGGCCCCGAACACCGGGTCGTAGCCGACGTCGGAGAGCCATCCCTTGGCGGCGTCGGTGACGTTGAGGGTGATCCTCCGGTCGAGCAGCCGGGCCCGCAGCCGATCGAGCTGGAGATCGACGATGCGGGTCAGCTCGTCCCKGCCCAGCTGGTCGAAGACGAGGACGTCGTCGAGGCGGTTGAGGAACTCCGGCTTGAAGGCGTCGCGCACGGCGACCATCACCGACTCGCGGCGCACCTGCGGGCTGAGCGTGGGGTCCGCGATGAACTGCGACCCGAGGTTCGAGGTCAGGATGAGGATCGTGTTGCGGAAGTCCACCGTGCGGCCCTGGCCGTCGGTGAGCCGCCCGTCGTCGAGAACCTGCAGCAGGACGTCAAAGACGTCCGGATGGGCCTTCTCGACCTCGTCCAACAGGATGACACTGTATGGCCGGCGGCGGATCGCCTCGGTGAGCTGACCGCCGGACTCGAACCCGACGTACCCGGGTGGGGCGCCGATCAGACGGGCCACCGAGTGCTTCTCGGCATACTCGCTCATGTCGATGCGCACGATCGCCCGCTCGTCGTCGAAGAGGAAATCGGCGAGCGCCTTCGCGAGCTCGGTCTTCCCGACCCCGGTGGGCCCGAGGAAGAGGAAGGAGCCGGTCGGCCGGTCCGGGTCGGCGATCCCGGCCCTGGCCCGGCGGACCGCGTCGGAGACGGCCCGCACCGCGTCGTCCTGGCCGATGACCCGCGCGTGCAGCGCGGACTCCATACGCAGCAGCTTCGCCGTCTCGCCTTCGAGGAGGCGACCGGCCGGGATCCCGGTCCAGGCGGCGACGACCTCGGCGACGTCGTCCGGGCCGACCTCCTCGTTGAGCATCGCCCCACCGGGGGAGTCCGCGCCGGCCAGCGCGTCGGTTGCCGCCGACAGCCGCTTCTCCAACGTCGGGATGGTGCCGTACCGCAGCTCCCCGGCCTTGGCGAGGTCGAGGTCGCGCTCGGCGAGCTCCACGGCGCGCCGCGCGTTCTCCAGCTCCTCCTTGATCTTCTGAACCTCGGAGATCGAATCCTTCTCCCGGTGCCAGCGGGCCGTCAGGCTCGACAGCTCCTCACGCCGGTCGGCGAGCTCGCGCTGCAGGCGCCCCCGCCGCTCGCGGGAGGCCTCGTCGTTCTCCTTGGACAGCGCCATGTCCTCGATCTCCAGGCGGCGCACGGCGCGTTCGAGTTCGTCGATCGCCACCGGCCGGCTGTCGATCTCCATGCGGAGCCGGGACGCGGCCTCGTCGACCAGGTCGATCGCCTTGTCCGGCAGGAAGCGCGCGGTGACGTAGCGGTCGGACAGGGTGGCCGCGGCGACCAGCGCGGTGTCGGTGATGCGCACGCCGTGGTGCACCTCGTAGCGTTCCTTGAGCCCGCGCAGGATGCCGATGGTGTCCTCGACCGTCGGCTCGCCGACGAGGACCGGCTGGAAGCGACGCTCCAGCGCCGGGTCCTTCTCGATCCGGGTGCGGTACTCCTCCAGGGTGGTGGCGCCGATCATGCGCAGCTCGCCGCGGGCGAGCATCGGCTTGAGCATGTTGCCGGCGTCCATCGCTCCTTCCGCCGCACCGGCGCCGACGACGGTGTGCAGCTCGTCGATGAAGGTGATGATCTGACCCTCGGCCTCGCGGATCTCGTTGAGGACAGAGGTCAGCCGCTCCTCGAACTCGCCGCGCAGCTTGGAGCCGGCAACCATCGAACCGAGGTCGAGCGAGACGATGCGCCGGCCGCGCAGCGACTCGGGCACGTCACCCGCGACGACCCGCAGCGCGAGCCCTTCGACGATGGCCGTCTTGCCGACCCCGGGCTCGCCGATGAGGACCGGGTTGTTCTTCGTCCGCCGCGACAGCACCTGGATGACGCGGCGGATCTCGGCGTCGCGGCCGATCACCGGGTCCAGCTTGCCCTGCTGCGCACGCTCGGTGAGGTCGATGGAGTACTTCTCCAACGCGCGGTAGGAGCCCTCCGGGTCCCGGCTGGTCACCCGCCGGGCGCCGCCGCGCACCTTCTCGAAGGCGCCGCGCAGCGCGTCGGGCGTGGCGCCGGCGGAGGTGAGGATCCGCCCGGCCTCGCCCCCCTCCTCGGCGAGTGCCACGACCAGATGCTCGACCGAAGTGTATTCGTCACCCAGCTGACCGGCCTGCCGCTCGGCGTTGTTCAGCACCGCGATGAGCTGGCGGGACAGCTGCGGCGGGGACACGCTCAGGCCCGTCGCGCGGGGCAGCCGCGTCACCGCGGCCTCGGCTCGGGAGCGCACCGTGTCGACCGAGGTGCCCGCGGACGCCAGCAGTGCCGCGCCGACCCCGTCGGACGCTTCGAGCAGGGCGTTGAGCAGGTGGAGGGGGTCGACGAGGGGTGACCCGTCGGCGGTGGCTCGACTGATCGCTGCGGAGAGTGCCTCCTGCGACCGGGCGGTGAGGCGTTCAGCGTTCATGGCGGATCCCAGATGGTCGGATGGCGTGCACCGTCGCTTTTTCAACGCTCAGCATACCTGAGTCGTTCCCACTCAACCCTGCGGGCGCGCCGCGATGAACCTCCCGCATCCGTTCGCCGGCTCCGCCCCGGCCGGTCAGCGGCGGGGCAGCGGCCGCCAGACCACGAGCGCGCCGCGATCCACCGGGACGAGGTCACGCCGGTGACTGGCATGCGCCTCGGCCACCGCGCGGTCCGCGTCGGCGCGGGACCGGGCGAGCTCCTCGGTGAGCTGACGCACCTGCGCCTGCAGCGCCATCACCTGGGCGCTCAACCGGAGGATCTGCTTGACCCCCTCCAGGTTGACGCCTTCCTCCTGGGACAGTCGCTGCACCTCGCGCAGCAACGCCACATCCCGGGCGGAGTAACGACGCCCCCGCCCGGCCGTGCGCCCAGGCGTGACCAGCCCGAGCCGGTCGTAGGACCGCAGGGTCTGGGGATGCATCCCGGCGAGCTGCGCGGCGATCGAGATGACGTAGACCGGTGCGTCCTCGTCGTGGGCCGGACCCGGCAGCGGGCCGGCGGGGTAGTAGCCCTCCGGTCGAACCTCGGTGTCCGGCCGAACCTCGGTGTCCGGCCGAACCTCGGTGGGGGACGCCGCCGGCCCCCGCTGGAGCTGCCGTTCCCCTGTTCGCCCTGCCCCCATTGTTCGCCCTGTTCCCGTCGCTCGCCCACGCCGGGCGGGCGGCGGGTCGGATGTGCGGTTCGGCCGCCCGGTCATCCGCCTGCCTCCATCCGTTCCATCAACGGCGCCCGTGGGTCCTCGGGATGGGCCTGGGCGAACTCCAGCAACGCCGTACGTGCCCGTGGCGAGAGATCACTCGGCTTCGGTACCGTCACCTCGAGGGTGACGATGAGGTCCCCGTTCCCGCCTCCGGCTGTGGGGACACCCCGCCCGCGGGCCCGCAGGCGTCGACCGCTGGAGGTCCCCGCCGGCACCTTCATCGTRAGCGGAGCACCGTCCAGGGTCGGCACCCGTATCGATGCGCCGAGCGCGGCCTCGGTGATCGTCACGGGGAGAGTAATCGCCAGGTTGCTCCCCTCCCGCTCGAACACCGGATGGCGCAGCACGTGCACCGTCACCTCGAGGTCGCCGGCCGGTCCGCCCYGTTCGCCGGGTATACCACGCCCCCGGACCCGCAGCCGCTGTCCGTCGCTCACCCCGGCTGGGATGCGGATGCGCTGCTCACGCTCACGCCGGCCGGTGCCCCGGCAGTCCGGGCAGGGATGGTCGATCAGGGTGCCCTTGCCCAGGCAGTCGCGGCAGGGCTCGGAGAGCGCGAAGCCACCCTGGGAGCGGGAGACCACACCTAGCCCACGGCRGGTCGGGCAGGTGCGCGGCGTCGTGCCGGGACGCGCCCCGCTGCCGGTGCAGGTGGTACAGGTCGCGGCCCCGGGAAGCCGGACCGACGCCTCCAGGCCGGTCAGCGACTTCTCGAAGGGGATCGTGACCTCGGCCTCGATGTCGGCACCCCGACGCGGACCGCGTCCGGGTGACGACCGCTGGAACAGGTTGTCGAAGATGCCGCCGAGGCCGCCGTTCGCCCCCCCGAGAAGGTCGTCGAGGTTGAGGTTCGGCCCGCTGCCGTAGCCCGTGCCGGGCGCGCCGAACCCGCCGTAACCCCCGGCTCGGCCAGGCCCGCCGAAGCCGCCGCCGGGACGACCGCCGGCCGCGAACAGCGCGCGGGCCTCGTCGTACTCCCGTCGACGGCCCTCGTCCGAGAGAACGTCGTAGGCCTCGGAGACCTCCTTGAAGCGCGCCTCGGCCTTGGCGTCCCCCGGGTTCTTGTCGGGGTGCAGCTCACGGGCCAGCCCGCGGTACGCCTTCTTGATGTCGGTCGCCGAGGCGTCCTTTGGAACGCCGAGAGCGGCGTAATAGTCCTTCTCGACCATGTCGCGAACACTCACGGCGCCCCTCCTTCCCTCATGATGTCGTCCGCGCGAGGCGGTGGCCCGCCGTGTCCGTCAGACCCCGGCTCGCGGACGGCCGGACGGACCTGGCTCCCCTTTTCAGCCGGCGCTGACAGTGGGCCCGCCGTTGTCCGGGCCGGGCACACTGCCCGTGTCATCGGGGACCGATGTCGGCCGATCCGGCGGTCCGCCTGCCTGGCCCGGGCCGCTCCCCGGCACCTCGCCGGCCCCGGCGACGACCTCCGCCTCGACCGGCTGATCGACGATCTCGTCCACCTCGCCCGACGGTTCCGCGACCGACACCTGCGCGGGCCGCAACACCTTGCCCGCGTGCAGGTAACCCGCCCGGAAGACGTCCACGCAGGTCGGCCCGCTCACGTCCGACCGGTAGGAGTGCATCAGGGCCTCGTGGACCGACGGGTCGAACTCGTCGCCCTTCGCCCCGTAGCGCTCCAGCCCGGTCGCCTCCAGGGCCGCCTCCAGGGCCTCCGCGATCGCCTTGAACGGGCCTTCCAGATCGCCGTGGTCACGAGCCCGGCCGATGTCGTCGAGGGTCGACAGCAGACTCGCCAGCAGTTTCGCCGTCGCCTGCTCGCCGATCTGCTGACGGTCTCGCTCGACCCGCCGACGGTAGTTGTCGAACTCGGCCTTCAGGCGCTGCAGGTCCGCGGTCCGCTCGGTGACCTGCTGGCGCAGCGACGCCACGAGCTCACCGTCACCCTCACCCGCCGGGACTCCGGCGGGTGGAACCTCCGTGGCCGTCGGGCCGGGAGGCGCGGCCGCCTCCGGCCGGACCTCGCCGCTCTCCGGATCGATCCGGCGCCGGTCCCGCACCACCACCGGGGGCTCTTCGGCCTCGTCCCGGCCGTCGGGCCGAGACGAACCCCACCAGTCCGCGGCCTGGCCTGAGGTCACTTCTTGTCCTCCTCATCCACGATCTCCGCGTCGACCACGTCGTCGTCGGCTGCTCCGGCGCCGCCGGAGGCACCCGCGCCCTCCTGGGCGGCCTGCGCGTACATGGCCTGGCCCATCGCCTGGCTCGCCGCGGCCAGCGCGTCGGCCGCCTCGCGGATCGCCGCCGTGTCGGTGCCGGCGACGGCGCCCCGCAGCGTGCCGAGCTTCTCCTCCACGTCGCTCTTCACCGCGGCGTCGATCTTTTCGCCGTTCTCGGCGAGGAACCGCTCGGTCGAGTAGACGAGCGTCTCGGCCTTGTTGCGGGTCTCGGCCTCCTCCCGGCGCCTGCGGTCCTCCTCGGCGTACTGCTCGGCGTCGCGGACCATGCGGTCGATGTCGTCCTTCGGCAGCGCCGAGCCGCCGGTGATGGTCATCGACTGCTCCTTGCCGGTGCCCAGGTCCTTCGCGGACACGTGCACGATGCCGTTCGCGTCGATGTCGAAGGTGACCTCGATCTGGGGCATGCCCCGCGGGGCGGGMGGCAGGCCGGTCAGCTCGAACATGCCKAGCTTCTTGTTGTAGGCGGCCATCTCGCGCTCGCCCTGGAAGACCTGGATCTGCACGGAGGGCTGGCTGTCCTCGGCGGTGGTGAAGATCTCCGAGCGCTTGGTGGGGATCGTGGTGTTGCGCTCGATGAGCTTGGTCATGATCCCCCCCTTCGTCTCGATGCCGAGCGAGAGCGGGGTGACGTCGAGGAGCAGGACGTCCTTGACTTCGCCCTTGAGCACGCCGGCCTGCAGCGAGGCGCCGACGGCGACGACCTCGTCCGGGTTGACGCCCTTGTTCGGCTCCTTGCCCCCGGTCAGCTCGCGGACCAGCTCGACGACGGCGGGCATCCGGGTGGAACCACCGACGAGGACGACGTGGTCAATGTCGCTGACCTTGATCCCCGCGTCCTTCACCGCCTGCTGGAAGGGGTGCCTGCAGCGGTCGATGAGGTCGGAGGTCATCCGCTGGAACTCGGCGCGCGACAGCGAGACGTCGAGGTGCAGGGGACCCTCGGCCGACGCGGTGATGTAGGGCAGGTTGATCGCGGTCTGGGTGGACTGCGAAAGCTCGATCTTCGCCTTCTCGGCGGCCTCCCGCAGCCGCTGCAGGGCCATCTTGTCCTTGCCGAGGTCGACCCCGTGCTGGCCGTTGAAGGTCTTGATCAGGTGGTCGGTGATGCGCTGATCCCAGTCGTCACCACCGAGGTGGGTGTCACCGGAGGTGGACTTCACCTCGACGACACCGTCGCCGATCTCCAGCAGGGAGACGTCGAAGGTGCCGCCACCGAGGTCGAAGACCAGGATGGTCTGCTCCTTCTCGCCCTTGTCCAACCCGTAGGCGAGGGCCGCGGCGGTCGGCTCGTTGACAATCCGCAGGACGTTGAGCCCGGCGATCGTGCCCGCCTCGGTGGTGGCCTGACGCTGGGCGTCGTCGAAGTACGCCGGGACGGTGATGACCGCGTCCGTAACCGTCTCACCGAGGTAGGACTCGGCGYCCCGCTTCAGCTTCTGCAGGATGAACGCGCTGATCTCCTGGGGCGTGAGATCCTTCGCGTCGACCTTCATCTTCCAGTCGGTGCCCATGTGGCGTTTGACCGACCGGATGGTGCGCTCGACGTTCGTCACCGCCYGACGCTTGGCGACCTCGCCGACCAGGACCTCGCCGTTCTTCGCGAAAGCCACGACCGACGGGGTCGTCCGGGAGCCCTCGGCGTTGGCGATCACCGTGGGTTCGCCGCCCTCGAGCACGCTCACGACGGAGTTCGTGGTGCCGAGGTCGATACCGACCGCTCGTGCCATGTCTGTGTGCCTTTCGATCATGTCGGTGGCGCCGATCAGACGGGCGCACCGACCTCGTGGGGATGGAACCTGTCGGTGAACCGAGGCTTGAGGATCACTCCGGGACGCCTCGGTTCCGCCAACGTTAAGTCAGGTCGGTGTATTGAGTCGCTCTGACTCATGATGACGGCTCCCATCATAGCCCGACAGAGGTGAGCCTGACACGCTCAACTTTATGTGTGGCCGGGAAATTCCCGCCAGCGTCGCCGGGCGGGACCGGAAGGGGAGCCGGCGGGAGGAGCCGGCAGGGCGTGGAATGGGAGGTGGAACGGGAGAGCGTCAGCTTCCGGCGGGTGGCTGCGGGGCCGAGCCACCCGCGRCATCGTCGCCACCCGCGGCACCGTCGCCGGGCGCCTGGCCGGCGTCGGGGTCCGTCGTCTCCCGGGGCGGTCGGACGGCGGCCAGGATGCGCCCGCGGCGGGCCCCCGGGCGTGGCCGTCCGCCCGCGCGTGATCCGAGCCGGGGAACCGGCCCCATGCCGGCAGCCGACGGACCGTCCGGCCCGCCGCTCGTGGCCTCGCCGGCGCCCGCCCGGCCGGGAACCGCGAGTGGCATTCCGGTCCGGTTGATGAGGTCGGCCTGCCGGCCCAGGTCGGACTCGATCTGGGCGAGCCGGTCGAGCATCTCGGAAGCGTCCCCGTCGCGCTCACGGATCGTGCGCAGCGCATCCATCAGGGTCAGCCACTGGTCCCGACCGACGGTGATCTGTTCGGCGAGGCGGTTGGCCGAGTAGGCCGGAAACAGCCGTTCCGTGGCGGCGACGATCTGCTGGACCTCACCGGGGTTGAGTCGGCCGGGCTTGCGCCGGATGTAGTTGACGACGTCCTTGATGCTGATGATCGTCACTCCGTCGAGGGCGCCGTCGCTCCACAGGACGTTGGCCTCGACCATCACCAGGATCGGACTTATCGGGATCTTAAGCATCGGCAGTGCCGCGCGGATCTGGTTGCGGACCTCGCCACCCAACCAGGCGGTGCGGTCGATCGGGGGTTTGAGTGACTCTCCGTCACAGGTCGCCCCACCCTTCTTGTACCGCACGGTGCCCTTGTTGTTGTYGCTGCTGAGCACCATCACCCCGCCGGGCCCGACCAGGAGGTGACCGATGGTCGCCTCGGAGTAGGGGACGGCCCGGTCGTGCAGGATGACGTACCCTTGGCGGCGCAGCCGGGCGATGGCGCGCGCGGTCCTGCGCTCCGCCTCGGCCCCCTCGCGCAGCGACTCGACRTCGGGGGCGGTCCCGAACGAGGCGATCACGATCCCGGCCGGCCAGGCGATGAAGACCAGCAGGAACACGACGACCGCGACCGTGGGCAGCCCTAGGCCGAAGCCGATGACGAGGGCGAGAGCGAGTCCTACCAGGGCCGAGCGCACCGCGGTGCGGGGTACCTCGCRGCTCAGCTTGTCCCGCCGCACGAGTGCCTGGTTTTCCCTGGCCCGGAGGTACTCCGTCTGCAGGGAGTGTCCAGGGCGGCCGACTCGGGTCATCGTCGGCCGGGTGATCGTCGCCATCGTGCCCACCATGTTCGCAGGGTCGTCGTTCGCGGAGTTGTCGTTCGCGGAGTTGTCGTTCGCGGGGTCGTCAACGTCGGTAGGGCCCGTCCGCCGGAGCACGCCGGGCGTCGTCGCGGCAGCGCTGGCACCGGGCCCAGGCACAACGTGAAGGTGGCGAGCACCGCGGGACACACGATCGCCCGGTCACCGTGGGCGAAGGCTGTCCTTATGGTGCGTCGAAGCACCTGCCGGCACAAGGGTTGACCTCGTCGGCCCGGGAGGCTCCCGGCGGGGGAGCGACGTTCCGGGATGGCGGGATCCGGGGCGCCGTGGTAGTCGTGACGGTGCGAGGCGTTGCGTGTCGGTTGGGCATCTGCCGCTGAACGTAGCAGTCCCGTGCACCTCGCGCGGACGATCGGGCCTTCGGACCCCSTATATCGGGCCGCTCGGACCACGTCGTGGCAGGGTCGACGGTGAGCGGGTTCGCTGTCGGCCTCATAGTGCCCCTACGTCCGGGGTGGGGACCCGGACAGACGGGTTGGCCGGGAGGTTGGGACCGGACCCGCCCATACGGTGGCGCGGGCCACTTGTCCGGGTGGCGTGAGCCACTCGTCCCATACGTTGCTGGTCGGTACGAGCAGGCTCGCCCGCGATAGTGGGTGCCAGATGGAGGATGCTGTGAGAATTGCGATCGGTGGAGCGATCACGCTGATTGCTCTCGCGGTTGCCGGGCGTCGGGTTTTCTGGCTGTTCCGGCTGATCGGGTCCGGCCAGCCGGCCGAGGGCCGGCTCGACGACCTGCCGACCCGCGTCTGGACGGAGATCAGCGAGGTCGGGGGGCAGCGCAAGCTGCTGAAGTGGTCGGTGCCCGGGGCGGCCCACTTCTTCACCTTCTGGGGCTTCACGATCCTGCTGCTGACCGTCATCGAGGCCTACGGCGGCCTGTTCGACGACGACTTCCACATCCCGGGATTCGGGCACTGGGCGGCCATCGGCTTCCTCGAGGACTTCTTCGCCGTGGYGGTCCTCGCCGGCCTGGTCGCCTTCACGATCATCCGGTTGAAGAACGCCCCGGCGCGGCTGGAGCGCAAGTCGCGATTCTACGGCTCGCACACCGGGCCGGCCTGGGTCATCCTCGGCCTGATCACCGCCGTTATCGTGACGCTGCTGCTCTACCGTGGTGCCCAGTACAACACCGGCAACCTCCCGCAGGGCCAGACGAAGTGGGCCTTCGCGTCCTACGCTGTGAGCCGCATCTTCTCCGGTCTCTCCCACGATGTGAACGAGGGCATCGAGACGGCCTTCCTGCTGCTCAACATCGCGGTGATCATGGGCTTCTCGGTGCTGGTGGTCTACTCGAAGCACCTGCACATCGGCCTGGYCCCGATCAACGTCGTGCTCAAGCGCCAGCCGGTGGCCCTCGGCCCGCTGGCCACCACTCCCGACATCGAGAAGCTGATGGAGGAGGACGAGCCGGTCGTCGGCGTCGGCAAGGTCGAGGACTTCTCCTGGAAGGCCATGCTCGACTTCGCCACCTGCACCGAGTGCGGGCGGTGCCAGAGCCAGTGCCCGGCGTGGAACACAGGCAAGCCGCTGTCGCCGAAGTTGTTGATCATGGATCTGCGTGACCACCTCTTCGCCAAGGCGCCCTACCTGCTGTCCACCGAAGGCGCGGCGGAGGGTGAGGAGGCGCCGAAGGCGGTCACCGGGATCGCCGAGGACGCCTCCGCCTCCCACACCGTGCACCACGTGCCCGAGTCCGGCTTCGGCCGGGTGCCGCAGCCCGGTCAGCCGCAGGTCGACCGGCCGCTGGTCGGCACCGAGGAGGAGGGYGGGGTCATCGATCCCGACGTCCTGTGGTCGTGCACCAACTGCGGCGCGYGCGTCGAACAGTGTCCGGTGGACATCGAGCATGTCGACCACATCGTCGACATGCGTCGCTACCAGGTGATGATCGAGTCGGCGTTCCCGTCCGAGGCCGGCGTCATGCTGCGCAACCTTGAGAACAACGGCAACCCGTGGGGCGTCTCGCCGCGGACCCGCACCGAGTGGACCGAGGGCCTGCCCTTCGAGGTGCGTGTCCTCGGCGACGGTGAGCAGATCCCCGACGACGTCGAGTACCTGTACTGGGTCGGCTGCGCCGGGGCGATCGAGGACCGCGCCAAAAAGGTCGCGCGGGCCTTCGCGGAGCTCCTGCACACTGCCGGGGTCGAGTTCGCGATCCTCGGTACGAACGAGTCCTGCACCGGGGACCCGGCGCGCCGKCTCGGCAACGAGTACCTGTACCAGGAGATGGCCAAGGCGAACATCGAGCTGCTGAACGCCACGGGCGTCAAGAAGATCGTTGCCACCTGCCCGCACTGCTTCAACAGCCTCGCCCGGGAATACTCGGCCCTCGGCGGTCAGTACGAGGTCGTCCACCACACCCAGCTGCTCGGCAAACTGGTCGAGGAGCGCAAGCTGGTACCGGTGACCCGGGTGGAGTCGTCGGTCACCTACCACGACCCCTGCTTCCTCGGGCGGCACAACAAGGTCTACACCCCGCCGCGGGAGATCCTGGCGGCGATTCCGGGCATCCGGGGCCAGGAGATGCACCGCTGCAAGGACCGCGGCTTCTGCTGCGGTGCCGGCGGCGCGCGGATGTGGATGGAGGAGAAGATCGGTAAGCGGGTCAACGTGGACCGGATGGAGGAGGCCCTCGGCCTCGACCCGGACGTCGTGTCCACCGCCTGCCCGTTCTGCATCGTGATGCTCACCGATGCCGTCACCGAGAAGAAGCTGAGCGGCGAGGCGAAGGACGGTGTCGAGGTACTCGACGTCTCCCAGCTCCTGGCCCGTTCGCTGGCGCCGTCGGCGCCAGCGGCTCCGACCGAGGCGTCCGCCGAGCCTGTCGGCTAAATTGCGTCCCTGCCTTTCCAGAGGGATAAATCGGACATAAAACCCTCWGGAAAGGCGAGGAAGCTGAAAGACAAGGAAGTCAGCCTGGGGGGATCTCCCCGTTCGGGACCGGTGCGCGGGTGAAGTCCCGGTAGGCCCTCGACGGGGTCGGGCCGCGCTGACCCTGGTAGCGCGAACCGTAGATGGTCGAGCCGTACGAGTGCTCGGCCGGCGAGGACAGCCGGAACAGGCAGAGCTGGCCGATCTTCATGCCGGGCCAGAGTTTGATCGGCAGCGTCGCCACGTTCGACAGTTCCAGCGTGACGTGCCCGGAGAAGCCGGGGTCGATGAAGCCCGCCGTCGAGTGCGTGAGCAGCCCGAGCCGGCCGAGACTCGACTTCCCTTCCAGCCGGCCRGCGAGATCGTCGGGCAGGGTGACGATCTCCAGCGTCGAGCCGAGGACGAACTCGCCCGGATGCAGGACGAACGGCTCGTCGCCCTCCGGGGCGATGAGCTCGGTGAGATCCTCCTGCTCAAGAGAGGGATCAATGTGGCTGTACCGGTGGTTGGCGAAGACCCGGAACCAGCGGTCCAGCCGTAGATCGATGCTGGACGGCTGGATGAGGCCAGGGTCGTGGGGGTCGAGACGGATCCGGCCCGTGGCGATCTCGGTCCGGATGTCCCGGTCGGACAACAGCACGTCCCGGACGTTAGAGCATGAGCGGTCGATCTTCACCGTCCACCCGGAGGAGGATGGGGCCGCGTGGAAGAGTGAGACGGAGCGTGACCCGGGTAGGAGGCACGTGGYCGGTCGATGAATACCCGGTCGGACGGGTGCCCCCGGGGAAGGCTGGGGCGGAAGGGACAGGCGGGACGGATGCTCGGGCTACCCGATCACATCGAGGCATGTCTGTTCGACCTGGATGGCGTGCTGACGAACACCGCGACGATCCACGCGGCCGCGKGGAAAGAGACGTTCGACGATTTCCTGGAGAACTGGGCCAAGCGGTCGGGAGAGCCGTTCGTCCCCTTCGACCTCGAGCATGACTATGTCGAGTACGTTGACGGCCGGCCCAGGATCGACGGTGTGCGAGCCTTTCTCGACGCCCGTCACATCAGGCTTCCCGACGGAACACCGGACGACCCGCCGTCCGCGCTCACCGTGCATGGGCTGTCCAACCGGAAGAACTTCCTCCTGCTGGAACGGATTCGGAGGGACAGCGTGGACATCTATCCCGGCTCGGTGACGTATCTGCGGGAACTGGCCACGCGGGGGATCCCCCGCGTGGTCGTCTCCTCCAGCGCCAACTGCGCCGAGGTGTTGAAGGCGACTGGGCTTGACGCCCTCGTTGACGGAGCGGTGGACGGCCTCGTTGCCGCCCGTGACCACCTCGCCGGAAAGCCCGCGCCCGACACCTTCCTCGCCGGCGCCCGGCTGCTCGGGGTGCCGCCGCGGCGGGCGGCGGTGTTCGAGGACGCCCTGGCCGGCGTCGAGGCGGGGCGGGCCGGCGGGTTCGGCTGGGTCGTGGGGATCGACCGGGTGGGGCACGCCGCCGCGTTGCGCGCCCACGGGGCCGACATCGTGGTGAACGACCTGGCGGACCTGCTCGGCCACGGCTCCGGGCCCGGCCCCGAATGATCGACAAAGCGTCCTATCTGATCGAGTCGTGGTCCATCCAGGAGTCCGGTCTCGACATCTCCGATCTGGGCCGCTCCGAGTCATTGTTCGCCCTGTCCAACGGCCATATCGGGCTCCGGGGAAACCTCGACGAGGGCGATCCGCACGGCCTGCCGGGCACCTACCTGAACTCGGTCCACGAGCTGCGGCCCCTGCCCTATGCCGAGGCCGGCTACGGATATCCAGAGTCCGGCCAGACGGTCATCAACGTCACCAACGGCAAGGTGATCCGTCTACTTGTCGACGACGAGYCGTTTGACATCCGCTATGGCGATCTGCGGTCGCATCAGCGGGCGATCGACTTCCGGGAGGGCGTGCTCCGGCGGGACGTGGAATGGGTCTCGCCGGCGGGGCAGACTATCCGGGTGCACTCCGAGCGGCTGGTGTCGTTCTCGCAGCGTTCCATCGCGGCCGTGTACTACGAGATCGAGCCGGTGGGCGACCCGGCGCGGGTCGTCATCCAGTCGGAGCTGGTGGCCAACGAGCAGCTGCCGGCCTGGCACGGTGACCCGCGGGCCGCGTCCGCGCTGGAGTCGCCGCTGCGATCCGAGCGCCATCGGGCGAGCGGCACGATGGTTGAGCTCGTCCACATCACCCACCGCAGCGAGATCCGTGTCGCCGCGGCCATGGACCACGAGTTTGCCGGGCCGGACTCGCTGGGTGTCTCCTCGGAGAGCGAGCCGGACGCCGGCCGGGTGACGGCCACGGCGGTACTCGCCCCGGGCGAGAAGCTGCGGATGGTCAAGTTCATCGCCTACGGCTGGTCGGAGCAACGGTCCCTGCCGGCCCTCAGAGACCAAGCGGCCGCGGCGCTGGTCGCAGCGCGGCAGACCGGGTGGCCCGGTCTCGTCGCCGAGCAGCGGCAGTACCTGGATGCCTTCTGGAAGCGGGCCGACGTCGAGGTCGACGGCGATCCGGAGGTGCAGCAGGCCGTTCGCTTCGCGCTGTTCCACGTCCTGCAGGMCGGATCGCGGGCCGAGCGGCGGGCGATCCCGGCCAAGGGCCTGACCGGCCCCGGCTACGACGGGCACGCCTTCTGGGACTCCGAGTCGTACGTGCTCCCCGTCCTGACGTACACCGCGCCCGACGCGGCCGCCGACGCGCTGCGCTGGCGGTACGCGACTCTGCCGCTGGCCAGGGAACGAGCCGATCTGCTCAATCTGAAGGGCGCCGTCTTCCCCTGGCGCACCATCCACGGAGAGGAGTGCTCCGGATACTGGCCAGCCGGGACGGCCGCCTTCCACGTCAACGCCGACATCGCCGACGCGGTCGCCCGCTACGTCACCATCACCGGGGACGAGCGGTTCGAGCGCACGGTGGGGCTGGAGATCCTGATCGAGACCGCCCGGCTGTGGCGGTCGCTGGGACATCACGACCTCGACGGCCGCTTCCGGATCGACGGTGTCACGGGCCCGGACGAGTACTCGGCCATCGCCGACAACAACGTCTACACGAACCTGATGGCGCAGCGGAACCTCGTGGCCGCGGCGGACGCCGCCCGCCGCCATCCCGACCGGGCCGCCGAGCTGGGCGTGGACGCCGAGGTCACGGCGTCCTGGCGGGACGCGGCCGAGAACATGTTCATCCCCTACGACCCCCATCTCGGCGTCCATCCGCAGTCCGAGGGATTCACCGAACACCAGGTCTGGGACTTCGCGAACACCGCGCCCGAGCAGTACCCTCTGCTGCTGCACTTCCCGTACTTCGACCTCTACCGCAAGCAGGTCATCAAGCAGGCGGACCTGGTCCTGGCGATGCAGCGCCGGGGTGACGCCTTCACGATGGACGAGAAGATCCGCAACTTCGCCTACTACGAAGCTCTGACGGTTCGGGACTCGTCACTGTCGGCATGCTCCCAGGCGGTGCTGGCCGCTGAGTGTGGGCACCTGTCGCTCGCCCATGACTACCTGCGCGAAGCCGCCCTGATGGATCTGCATGACATCGAGCACAACACCGGAGATGGGCTGCACATGGCCTCCCTCGCGGGAAGYTGGATCGCCCTCGTCGAGGGCTTCGGTGGGCTGCGTGACGGCGGTGAGGTGATCTCGTTCGCGCCGCGGTTGCCCGAGGGACTGACCAGGCTGGCCTTCGGGCTCTGTGTCCGCGGGCGGCACCTGCGGGTGGAGGTCTCCGACTCGACGGCCGTCTACACCGTCCCCGCGGGGCCGGCGATGACGTTGCTGCACCACGGCAAGACCGTCCGGGTGGTTCCCGGCCAGCCGGTCAGCATGGAGGTCCCGCCGACGCCCGTCCTGGAACGGCCGAAGCAGCCCTCGGGCCGGGAGCCGCTGYGCTTCCTGCGCCTGCCCGGGACCGGCGGCCGTATCGGTCCTACCGGCCCTAGCGGTTCCGTCAACAGCATCGACGGCTGACTCCGGACGCGCCGGACGCGCCGGACAGCCCGGGGCCCCACCCGACCCGGTCCGTCCGGTACGATGCGAATGCGCTACGCGGGCGTAGTTCAGAGGCAGAACACGAGCTTCCCAAGCTTGCAACGCGGGTTCGATTCCCGTCGCCCGCTCCACTCTGGGAGACGTGTGTCAGACGGGGTCTGACCAGGTCTTTTCGCCATGTCTGCTGGGGCCGAACCCGGCGAAGAACTGCCCTGCGCCCATCGGCGTCTCGTGAACGAACATGGCGAGGACCTGCGGGAACACCACCCGAGGGCGGAATGTCGGTGGCGGTCGCTACAGTGAGCGCGGCCACGGCGTCGATCTCGGATCGCGTCCGCTGGCCGGTGTTCGCCGCCATACGGGAGGTCGACGGGATGAACGTGGCGAAGGTGGTCCGGCGGGTGATCCCGGGTGATCCGGAGACGGTGCGCGACCGGGTGATGGTGCCGGCGCGGTCGCTGTGGCGCCGGGCCTGGACCCGGCGAGGCATCGACATCACCTCGTCCATGACGACGAGGTCGTGTCTCGTCGTCGCACCACACCCCGACGACGAGACGCTGGGCTGCGCGGTGGCCATCATGCGTAAGCGGGCCGCCGGCACCCCGGTCACGGTGGTGATTGTCAGCGACGGCTCCCGCGCGGAGCCGGTGACGCTCCCGCCAGCGGAGTTGATCGAGGTGCGCAAGGCGGAGACTCGCCGGGCCTGCACCCTGCTGGACGTTGACGAGTCCGACGTGCGCTTTCTTGGTTTCCCCGACGCCGAGCTCTCCGACCGGATCGACGCCATCGCCGCGCGGCTCACCGAGCTCATCGAGACCCTCGCGCCCGAGCAGATCTTGGCGCCGACCTCGTGCGAGGGGCACCCGGACCACGACGCGACCAACGAGGCGGTGCGCCGAGCGGTCGCCACCACCGGTTATCGCGGCCAGGTGCTCGAATACACCGTCTGGTTCTGGACGCACTGGCCCTGGACCTTGGGTTACGGGACGGCGGGCTGGTCGGCTGAGCGTCTGTTCGTCCAGCCGGTCCGCCGGTTGCGGGAACGCCGCCCGCTGCTCGTGGACGCCCGCGGTTTCCGGGCGCGGCAGCGCAGGGCCCTCGCGGAGCACGCCACCCAGGTGGGGGAGGACGACGCGGCGTCCGACGCCGCCACCCCGGTGACCGGCTCCCTGCTCGCGACCCTGGGGAGTCCGTACGAGGTCTACGTCGCCGCGGGGGCGCTGCGGCACCTCGACTTCGAGCGGCCGTGGCGGGCCGGTCACCAGGTACGGGGCAGCCGGTAGTCAGCCTGCGAGCGCCACCTCAGGGCCGGGTGCCACCTCAGGGCCGGGCTGCGGGCCAGTGCCGGTGGCGGCGCCGTTCCCGGGACAGGTCGGGGTATAAATCGGCGGCCGCGTGGCTCGGCCGGGGGTGTTGCTGCCGGTTGCGGGTGTCGAAGTGGGCGATGCCGCGCTGGTACRCCTCGACCTTGCGGCGAGCGATGGCCGAGGGCTCGATCTCGACCACGCCGAGGCGACCCCGTGCCCCGAACGCGCTCGCCCGCGCGGGGTCAAGCAGGAACGGCGCCAGCGCATCCGCCAGCGCCACCGGATCGCCGGCCGGTACCGAGGATCCGGCCTCCCACCGCTCGACGAAGGGCGCGACTCCGGCCCGGGTCGTGGTCACCACCGGCCGGCCGGCCGCCATCGCCTCGACGGYCGCGATCGAGAAGCTCTCGAAGCGGCTCGGCACGGCGACGACACGGGCCCGCCGGTAGACGTCGCGGATCTGAGAACCGGACAGGTGCCCGGTGAACTCGACGTCCAGCTCAAGCTGGCGGGCCCGGCGGGCCAGCCACTCGCCCGAGGGCACCCCGTTGATCTCACCCGCCGAGCGTCCCGCGAGCACCAGCCGGTGCGCCACCCCCGCGCCACGAAGGCGGGCCGACGCGTCGAGCAGCACGTCCACGCCCTTGTAGGCCTCGAGTCGACCCACGACGGCGACTGTCGGCGTGGTGTCGGCGACGTCGGGTATGTCGAGCCACGGCTCGGCGTCGAACGGATTGGGAATCACCTCCACCTCACGGTCACCCAACCAGCCTTGCTCCCGCAGCGTGTCGACGAGCAGCTGCGACGGTGAGGTGACCACGGCGGCCAGGCTCGCCGATGTCCGGTCCAGCCGGTCGGCGACCAGGCCCTTCAACCCGACCGGCTGGCCGGAAAGCCTGACCGTGAGCATGGTCGGGCAGTGGAGGTGGATGGCGAGCGGCGTGGAGCGACGTATGGCCTGGATCAGGCCGCGGGTTTCCCCGTCCTGGGTCTCGATCACGTCTGGTCTGAGTCCGAGTTGACRCATCCACAAGCTATAGGACAGCGGGAGGCTGGCCCGCAGCGCCAGCGAGTCACGCGGGTACAGGGGTCMCCGGAGTTGGGCGCCGAGCTTTCCCAGCCCGCGGCTGACCGGCACCCGTAGTAACGGGCGCCGGTGGACGTGCACCCCGTCCTCCACCGAGTCGACGACATGACGCCCTTGGGCGCACAGGACGTGGACGTCGTGGCCGAGCTTCGCGAGTGCCGTGGCCAGCGCCGCGGTGTAGGTGCCCGCGCCGTCCCAGACGACGGGCGGGTACTGCTCGCAGAAGAAGAGAATGCACAGCGCCTGGAAAGATCCCAATGACTCCGCCACGTGTCCCCGATTCTGCCGTGCCGTAACGGGAGAGTAAGACTAATAGCGTAAATACGTTACTCCAGGGAGGGGGAGTGACGTCTTCATGGTCCCGCGGTTCCGGGKGGATCGAGGGAAACTTAAGGTAACGAATTGGTACGGGCATCCCGGTCGGTGCCCGGGGCGGCGGTCGTACGGGTGGCCGGACACGGTTGCGGTTGTCGCCCGAGCAGGATCCGACGGTCAGGTAAGGGTTGATCATCGTGCGGTCTGACAGCCCTTCTGATCACGTGATGTGATGCAAATTTACGGAAAAAACGGGATGCAATGGTCGCTTCGATCCGGATGTGTCACCGTTAGTGGTCCCAGGCGGTTGTCGGGTGACGACTCGGAAGGTTGATCACGGCGGGGCCGGCGGGGCGCGGGGAACACCGCCTTGCCCGTCGGCACCATGCAGCGTCCCGGCGGGCACCCGGCCAGTGCCCGGACGGGGTCCGGGTGCCGTGCGACCTCTGCTCGGCAGCCCTCACGGCAGCCCTCACGGCGGGACCGATGCGCCAGCAGGCCCTTGACGGGTTGACGAAAGCGGATTCGCGTGCAGATTCGTCGGCATGTCGCGGRCGCCGGGGCGGGGGTAACGTTGCCCCTTTCGCTTCGRGGAATCGACCCGGCCACCGCTCGGTGGACCCGCGTCTGGGACGCGGGAACCAGTAGCGTCCTGGCCGGCACAGTACCGGAGCCGTTGAGATCGGCGAGGGAGGGCGTAGATGTGTCATCTGTTCGCGATGAGCAGCGGGCCGACGAGGGTGCAGGCGACTTTCTGGCTGTTGGATGCGCCGGACAGTCCCCGGGCGGCGACGTTGCGGACCCCGGAGGGGGCTGGTCTCGGCGGATTCGACGCCGATGGCACCGCGTGGGTGGTCAAACAGGCCATTCGGAACCGGGCCGACACGGCATTCGCCCAGGAGCCGCAGCACGTCACCTCCTCGACGTTCGTCGCGCATGTCCGGCACGCCTCCACCGGCCGGGCCTGCGAGGACAACACCCATCCGTTCGTTCGAAACGGGCGGATCTTCGCGCACAACGGCGTGATCGAGGGGCTGGACAAGCTGGACGCCGAGCTCGGCACGGGCGGTCTCCCGGTCCTCGGTGACACCGACTCGGAACGCTTCTTCGCCCTCGTCACCCGCGAGATCGACGCCTGTGACGGGGACGTCGGCGAGGGAATCGCATCCGCCGCTCGTTGGGCCGCCGAGAACCTGCCGCTGTACTCCATCAACATGATTCTCATCACGGAGCGGGACCTCTGGGCTCTGCGGTATCCGGACACCAATGGCCTGTACGTCCTTCGGCGTGGCCCGGGTGGGCGCAACGAACGCCACCTTGATCACGCGAGTCCGTTCAGCGAGATCCGGGTCCGCTCTCTCGACCTGCTCACCAAGCCCGCGGTCGTGGTCGAGAGCGAGCGGATGGACGAGGACCCTCGGTGGCGGTTGATGGAGAGCGGGGAGCTGCTGCATGTGGCCGCCGATCTCACCGTGACCTCTCGGATCGTGTTGGACGGGCCGCCGGTTCACCAGCTGTCCCTCGACGAGCTGCGGCCGCAGGCCGCCGTGTCGCAGACCACCGCGGTGCCCGACCTCCYTCTGTCCGCGTGATCATTCCGGTTCCTGAATCCCCTGTATCCCCTGATCCGCCCATCCACTGAACTACCGATCCACAGATTCAACGAACCGGCCGACATGCCGGGCGTGCGTACGGGGTAGCAGACGTGATGGGGTAATGGCACGGACAGTGGCAGTTCCCTGCGCGGAAGGGGCTCGTCGTGGTAGCAGAGGTYGGCAGGATCKGGTTGTGGGCAACCGAGCGGCAGTGGCCGAAGGATGTCCCGGCCCGGGCGGAGATCGCGGCCGAGGTGGAGGCCCTTGGCGTSCCGACGGTATGGATCGGCGCGGCCAGTGGCGATCTTGAGCTCGCGGCCGCGATCCTGGACAACACGGATCGGTTGGTGGTCGGTACCAGCATCCTCAACATCTGGACCGAACCGGCGGACGTCGTCGCCGATCATTACGCCATGCTGGCGAAGGCGCACCCCGACCGGATCCTGCTCGGGCTCGGTGCCGGCCACAAGGAGCTGGTGGAGAAGAGGATCGACCGTCGCTACGAGCGTCCCGTTGACGTCCTCGTCGACTATCTCGACACCCTCGACGAGCTGGGCGTCCCRCGGGCCGGCCGGGCGCTGGCCGCTCTCGGTCCCCGCGTGCTGGGGATCGCCGCGCAGCGCACCGCGGGTGCCCTGCCCTACCTCACCACCCMCGAGCACACCCGGCGCGCCCGGGAGCTGCTTGGCCCGGACGCACTACTCGCGCCCGAGCAGATGGTCATCCT
The DNA here is from genome assembly GCF_001983015.1 of Frankia sp. CcI156. Lineage (NCBI taxonomy): Bacteria > Bacillati > Actinomycetota > Actinomycetes > Frankiales > Frankiaceae > Frankia > Frankia sp. CcI156. The sequence goes on along the minus strand of NZ_MOMD01000003.1, from coordinate 101,512 downwards.
CGACACCGATCCGGCTCAGGCCCGGGCGGTCGCGCACGACACCCTCGCGTTCTACCTGAAGCTGCCGAACTACGTGAACAACCTGCGCCGTCTCGGCTTCACCGAGGACGATCTGACGGGTGCCGGCTCGCAGCGCCTCGTCGATGCCGTGGTGGCCTGGGGCGATGTGGACTCCGTGCTAGCCAGGGTCGCCGAGCACCATGAGGCCGGTGCCGATCACGTGGCCATCCAGGTGCTGACCTCCACTCCCACCCGGCTCCCGCGCGAGCAGTGGGCCCGGCTGGCGCCGGTMATCGTCGGCTGATCCGGCTGATCCGGCTGATCCGGCTGATCCGCCGGCGAGCCGAGCGGGTGCCACCTCGGCTGGTAGCCGGTCCATCGCCGACGGTCCGCCCTGGGCGATCGGTTAGCATACTGAACGTCGCCTCGGGCAAGCCGCGGGCCTGGACCGACGGTGAGCGTGACGTCACCGTGCATTTCGGCGCGGTGCTGGAAAATCTGCTGCGGGTTCACGGCCTGTTTCCTGTCGGCAGGATGACACTCCGCTGGCCGATAGCGGCTGGCTCGATGGTGGGTGCTCCGCGACGATGATGCCAACCGGGGGAGGCGCGGCCGGTCGGTGCAACTACCTACCTACCTACCTACCTACCTGCCGTCGGCGGGTCCTGCCGTCGGCGGGTCCTACCGAGCGGGCAGCAGCCCGGGTCCGGTCCGTCATCCCGACATAGTGATGTTCCACGGAAAGGAGGGGAATGATCGAGGCGCAAGGGCTCACCAAGCGGTACGGACGTACGGTCGCCGTCAACGACCTGTCCTTCACGGTGCAGCCAGGCAAGGTGACCGGTTTCCTGGGGCCGAATGGTGCGGGAAAGTCCACTACAATGCGGATGATCCTGGGGCTCGACAATCCGAGCGCAGGCCAGGTCCGTATCGACGGTAAGCGATATGCCGAGCTGAAGGAACCACTCCGCCAGGTCGGAGCGCTGCTGGAAGCGAAATGGGTGCATCCCAACCGCTCCGCCCGCTCGCACCTGCGGTGGATGGCCGCGGCGAACCGAATTCCCGGGAAGCGGGTCGACGAGGTCCTGGAGATCGTCGGGCTCACCTCGGTCGCCGGCAAGCGGGCGGGTGGCTTCTCGCTCGGGATGGCACAGCGTCTCGGGATCGCGACGGCCCTGCTGGGTGACCCGCAGGTCCTTCTCTTCGACGAGCCCGTGAATGGGCTGGACCCGGAAGGAATCCTCTGGATTCGTCAGTTCATGCATCGACTTGCGGACGAGGGGCGGACGATCTTCGTCTCTAGTCATCTGCTGTCCGAGATGGCGCTGACCGCCCAGGAGCTCGTCGTCATCGGTCGCGGGCGGCTGATCGCCCAGACCAGTACCCATGYGTTCATCGACATGGCGTCCGAGTCGGCGGTCCGGGTCCGCGGGCCGGAGATGGAGCGGCTGCGTGGCGTGCTGACCGGTCAGGGCCTCGCGGTTCGAGACGTCGCCGCCGGCGACGGTGGTCCGGCGGCGTTCCTCGTGTCGAACAGCAGCACCGAGCAGGTCGGCGAGCTGGCCGGTCGGATCGGRCTCGTCCTGCACGAGCTGGCGGCGCAGCGCGGCTCGTTGGAGCAGGCGTTCATCCAACTGACCGGCGGCGAGGTGGAGTACCACGCCGGGACGCCGGGGCCTGGCGACAGCCGGTCGGCGACAGGTGCTCCGCCGGGGCCCGTGCCGGYGGGAACTGCCGCCGGTCCACTGGCCGGGACACCCCGCCAGTCGGTTGACGGTGGCGTGGATGCCGGTGGCGTGGGTGTCGGGGGCGGTTCGTCGGCCTCGGCCGAGGCGGCACGAGGAGGGACTGGACGATGACACTGCTCACCGTCGAGCGGATCAAGCTGTTCTCGACCCGCTCACCGTGGTGGTGCATGATCCTGGCGACCGCGCTCACCGTGGGGCTGACCTCGATCTTCGCGGCGGCGACCAGCGATAACGACCTCGCCGACCTCACCCCGAACGTCACCCAGTTCGCCTACAACTTCGGCCTCGTGGTGATGATGGTGATGGCCGCGCTGGCGGTCACCACCGAGTACCGCTTCAGCACGATCCGGTCCACGTTCCTCGCGGTGCCCACCCGGACGCCGGCACTGCTCGCGAAGGCCGTCGTCGTCGCCCTGCTCGCGGGGACCGTCGGCGAGCTCACCGCCTTCGCTTCCTGGGGCGTCGCCAAGCTGATCAGGCCGGATGCCCCCCTGGCCCTGGACACGGCGCAGGAGTACCGCAACGTCTTCGGTGTCGGTCTGGTCTACCTGTTCGCGGCGATCTTTGCCTTGGCTCTGGGTCTGATCATCCGGCAGTCGGCGGGCGCGATCGTGATCATGCTCGTCTACCTGTTCCTGGCGGAGAGCCTGTTGCCGGCGATCCCCCGGGTCGGTCGCCACATCCAGCACTGGCTGCCGTTTGTCAACGGCGACAACTTCATCGTCRCCGGGCAGGTGGAGCATTCCGACGGGCCGCCCGTGGTGAAGGGGATGCCCTTCGGCCCCTGGGGCTCCCTGGTGTACTTCGCCGCGATCTGCCTCGGCCTGTTCGCCATCGGGCTCGTCCTGGCCAAGCGTCGGGACGCCTGAGCCCGCCGGCGGTGCGATCTCCGTCGGCGTGAGCTCTGAAGCCGTGATCATCTGACTATCTGTGATCATCGGAATGCCTGAACTCACCGGCAGGTTGCCTTCAGGCCCGGAGCCGCGGTCCACCGGTCGTCCTGATGTGGACGCTCGGTGGACCGTAGGTCAGGCGCCCGGGCCCCACAGGTCCCGACCGGCGCGGGCCCGCTCCTGAGCCTTCATGCGAGCCTCGTGGACGTGGCGCCTCCCACCGGTGAGCCGCAGCCGGACCTGTTCGTCCACGGCAACGAAGGGGCGGTAGTAGATGTCGTCGTACTCCTCGATGATCTGGAAGGTCCACCGCCCGTCGAGGACGTTGCGTCCGTGCAGCTCCCGGCGCACATAGGCGGCCAGCTGGGGGTGGCCGGCGTCTTCCAGACCGCTAATCGCCTCCGCGAGGATCAGATCGGCCCGTCCGGAGAGTTGATGGAATTCGTAGAGCGCCCCGCGGGCCCGTTCAACCCACTCCAGCGCCTCGCTGAGCTTGCCAACCGCGTCAGCGGTCGTGTCGTCGAGGTCGGGCTGCGTGCGGTCGTCCTCTCGGCGGCCCCCGGCCGGACGATTCCCGCTCATCCGGTCAGTTCGACTGCCGTCAGCCCGACTGCCGTCAGCCCGACTGCTGTCGGTTTGACTGCTGTCGGTTCGACCCCGGCGGGTGTGTCTGCTCACCCTGACGGGATGCCCCGGCGGTGTCGGGTCACACCGACCTGCCGCCTCGCGCCGGGAACGACCACGACAGGYGTGCGCGCGCACGCCGGGAACGACCACGAGAACCACCGGGCCGCCTCCGTGACTCTGACGGGCAGGTATCCATTCAGGGGTGCTGGAACCTGTACCCTGAATGGATACATCCAGAGATCGAGCTGGTACAGGATCCACGAATTACCGGAGCTTCAAAAGCTCGACAATGTGAGTCTGATAAGCTCTTCAGAAATGTACGAAAAATCCACCAGTGTGGGCCGTCAGGGACTCGAACCCTGAACTCGCCGGTTAAAAGCCGGCTGCTCTGCCAATTGAGCTAACGGCCCTGCGAGAGTCATGATACCGAACTGTGTGTCCTCGGGGTGGTGGTCGGGGTGTCGGTGCGGTTTGTGGGGGTGTGGATGGAGCGTCGGCTGGTGGGGTGGGCGGGTTGTGGTGGCTCGTGGCTGCCCCTCCGCCCCGATGGGGCGGAGGGGCGGTGCCGGGTTAGTCGATCGTGGTGGTGTGTCGGGGGTACTCCTGGGGGCTGCGGGTGCGGGGGATGAGGCGGGCGGTGTTGCGGGCGATCTCGGCGGCGAGGTCGGGGAGGATGTGGGTGTAGGTGTCGGCGGTGATCATGATCGTGGAGTGGCCGAGGAGTTCTTGGACTGCTTTGAGGTCGGCGCCGGCGGCGAGGGCGAGGGTGGCGGCGAGGGCGAGGGTGGCGGCGCCGTGGCGGAGGCCGCGGATGGTGATGGGGGTAGGTCGGCTTCCTGGATGAGGGTGTGGAAGCGGTTGGTGAGGTGTTCGGGGTGGATGGGAGTGCCGTCGGGGTGGGTGAACGCGAGGCCGTTGTTCGGCCGGGTGGTTCCGGCGGCGAGCCGGTTGGCGTTTTGGCGGGTGCGGCAGGCTTTCAGGACGGCGAGGGTGTCGGGGTCGAGGGAGATGACACGGTCCCCGGCGTCGGATTTCGGCTTGGCGAGTTGGGTGGCGTAGCCGATCTGGACGAACTGCCAGCGGRGGGTGAGAGTTGCGTTGGTGAAGTCGATGTCGTCCAGGTGGACGGCGACGGATGCACCGCGTCGGAGCCCCTGGTAGGTCGCGCCGCTTCACTTGCGGACATGCGTCAGTCCGTCCCCCCGGGCTTCACGAGCCCGGCGTTCACAAGCTTCGCGAGATTGCCAGGCGGACGGGCCGCGCCCGGCTCTTTGGCCACCGCTGGAGCGGAGAGCCCCAAGACGCGACGCAGGACATCATTCGGGGTGTCGACGAAGGGCGCAGTCTGATCCTGCAGGCACTTGAAGACCTCGTCGTCGATCTCGATCCGCGGGACCATGCCTGACTCCAGGGGCCATGCCTGGCTCCAGCCTTCAAATACGGTACCACTTGAAGTCTGTGATATCTGGAGTGAGAAATTCAAGGGACGACTGCTCAGGCCGACCTTGCCGGCGACGAGGGTTCATCCTGGATGGTCACCAGGTCTGGTGAGCAAGCCGGTCGCCCGGCCACGCGACCCTGGCCACATCGAAGGGCGCGAGCTGGCTTCAGCGGTTGGCCGCGCGAACGACGTTCGGCGCATATTGTAGGTACGTACCTACCAGGGGGGTGGTCGTGGTGACCATGGTCTCATCGCGAGAGTTCAACCGTGACGTGAGCGCGGTCAAGCGGGCCGCCGCCAGCGGTCCGGTGATCATCACGGATCACGGTCGGCCGTCACACGTCCTGCTGTCGTTCGCCGACTACCAGCGGCTCACCGGAACCGCGGGCAGCCTGGGAGACGCGTTCGTTCTGGAGGAGGAGATCGACTTCGAGCCCCTACGGCCGCGGGACTCGCTGCGCGAGGTCGACCTGTGAGCTTCCTACTCGACACCAACGTCATCTCCGAGCTCCGTAAGCCCGCGAAACGCCGCGATGACCGCTTCAACGGCTGGGCCGCGAGCCTGTCAGCATCGGATACCTTCCTCTCCGTCATCACCCTGCTAGAGCTGCGGGCTGGCATTGAGAACAAGCGATGGCGCGATGCCCGCCAGGCGGCCGTCCTGGACTCATGGCTCGATCAGAACGTGCTCCCGGCATACGCAGGCCGGCTGCTCGACGTCGATCAGATCGTCGCCGGCTCGGCGGCGCGACTTCACGTGCCCGACCGGCGYCCAGCCCACGATGCGCTCATCGCCGCCACGGCCCAGGTGCACAGCCTCACGCTCGTCACCCGCAACGAGGCCGACTTCGCCGCCATGGACGTCCCACTCGTCAACCCTTGGACCTCCCAGCTGTAAGCAGGTCCCGAAGCTGGGCGGCACAGAACCTCTGGCGGTAGGATCGGGCACACTCATGTCTTCGGCAGCGTGATCGGTCGCAACGGCACCACCTGAGGACCCTCCAACGGACCACGACCGAGGTGCCCTCCATAACGGCCCGAATCCGCGACATGATACTTCGCACTTCTGGGATCATCGTGGTACCTGGATCTGATAGGACGTGGTTCCCCTGACCTGGAGGCGCAGAAGTGTCCGAAACTGCCAGATGCTCGCGATCCATGATCACCATCTTTGCCAGGAGACAGGCCGAGACGCGATGAATGGCGAGCAGATCCTCACAGTGCACGAAGCTGCGCGCTCCTGGCAGCCGAACGAGAACGCTGCCGAAGCCCTGGCGCACACCGTCGAATGGCTCACCCGCTTCCAGGTCTGCACGCCCCGGGCCGAGAGGTACGCCACGCTTTCGGCCTGGGTGTACCCTCTGGCCCCGCTGCCGGAGCTGGAACTCGCTTACGACATCCACGCCTTCTTCCGGATCTACGACGACTTCACCGACGACCTTGCGGCGGACATCAGCCGCATCAACGTCATCAGCGCGGAGCTCACCGSGATTCTCTACGGGAGACCCGCGAAGTCCCTCATGGGGATGATCTTCCATGACCTGTGGGCGCGGCAGATCGTCAGCTCGCCGGACCAGTGGGTGGCTCGGGTCAGCGAGCACTGGGAATGGTACTTCAACACGCAGGCCACTTACGCGGCGATGCGGGACCGGCGGATGGACACGACGGTCGAAGAGTACTTGGAACTACGCCTGGGAAACGGCGCGGTGCCGCTGTGCCTGGTGTTCGGCGAGAAGATGAATTTCACCTATCTGGCGCCGCACATCCACCACTGTACCCAGCTGCGACTGCTGCGCAGGTTAGCCAGCGACATCATCGTGTACTGCAACGACGTCTACTCCTCGGTCCGCGACGCGAAGCGCGACGACCCGCGCAATCTGATCTCGATCATCCGAGACCAGGACGGCTGCGATTGGCAGGAGGCAAGAGCCCGTTGCGAGCAGGAGATGCGGACGCTCGACCAGTCGATACACACCACAAAGCAGCGCCTTGACACGGCCTTCGACGTGCTGCATTTCACCGACACAGAACGCGCCCAGGCCCGGATGGGTGCGAGGATCGTCGACGACTGGAACTGGGGTTACCAGGCGTGGGCGGCGGTCAACGAACTGTTGATGGACACGGATCCGCCGCGCGAGGAGATCTCTCGCATGCTGACCTCGCCGCAGGCGGTCTGACGGCGTGTCGGAAACAAAAGAGCGGCGCCCGGGAGCGATTCCCGGGCGCCACTCGGCGGTACGTCAGCCGACCGTGAACCCTTAGCGTCGACCGCGGAACATGCCGCCCAGCGAAGCCCAGAAGCCGCGGCGGGTGTCCGCTCTGGCCTGTGCGTCGGCCTCGGCCACCGCCGCCAGCGCGTCCTTCGCGGCGCTCGGCTCGACCACCGGGGCGGAGAACGCCGGGGCGGCTGGCGCAGACTGCGGGACGGGGCGGCACTGCGGGGCGAACTTGACCGGGAGCGCGTCAAGGTGCCGGGACCAGGTCGAGGCGGTCCAGGTCAGCTGCTCCTCCGGCACCGTGAGGTGCAGGTCGGGTAGCCGGTTGAGCAGCACGTCGACGCCGGTGTCGGTGATGGCGCGGGCGATCTCCTGTCCCGAGCACTCGTGCGGGCCCCGGCTGAACGCCAGGTGCGAGCGGTTGCCGTGCATCGGCGCGCCGAGATCCGGACGGATCTCCGGATCCGCGTTGCCTGCCGCGATGCCGAGCAGCAGCATGTCGCCCTCGCGGATCTCCTTGTCGGCGAAATGCATGTCGTGCGTGGCGAACCGCGCCGGGCAGACCAGTAGCGGCGGATCGTCCCACAGCATCTGCTCGACCGCGTCCGGCAGCGTCATGAGCCCGCCAGCGAGCGACGCGCGGAAGCGGGGGTCGGTCAGCACCATCCGCAGCGTGTTCGAGACCAGGTTCGCCGTGGCCTCGTAGCCCAGCACGATCACGAGGCGCAGGTGGTTGAGTACCTCCTCGTCGTTCAGCCCCGAGGGGTGCTGAACGAACCAGGACGCCAGGTCGTGCGCAGGGGCCCTGCGCCGCTYCTCGGTCAGCGACCGCAGGGTGCCGATGATGTACTGGTTGTGCGCGTATGCATCCTCGCCGCCGCTGACCATGCCGACGATGGCCTCGACCAGTTTCCGGCCGTACCCCTCGCTCAGGCCGACCAGCCGGCTCAGCACRAGCATCGGAAGGTAAACGGCGAACTGGGTCACCAGGTCCGCGCGGCCGTCCTCGACAAAGCCGTCGATCAGCTGGTTCGCGTAGCGCTGGACGTGCCGCCGGGTGCCGTGCCGGTCGAACCTGGTCAGGCACTCGTTGACCGCGGCGCGCAGCCGCGCATGTTCCTCGCCATCGTAGGACACGACGTCGGGACGCCATCCGATGAGCGGGAGCAGCGGGTCGTCCRCGGCGATCCTGCCCTCGTTCCAGTCCCGCCAGAGCCGGGCGTCCCGGGTGAACCGGCTCGGGGTGCGAGCGACCTCCATGTTCTCCCGGTAGCCGAGCACCAGCCAGGCCGGGACGCCACCCTCGAGTTCCACCGGGGCGATCCCGCCGTGTTCCGCGCGGAGCTTCTCGTAGACCGCGCCGGGATCGTGCTGCGCTTCCGGGCCGTAGAGCGCGGTCCGTACGGCATCCTGCGCGAAGGCCGCGTGCGCCGGACACCCCGGAGGCGGGATCGCAGCGCCTGATTCCGCGCCTGCTTCGGGAATGGGTGTTGACACACTTACTCCGTGGCGGCCGAGGCGGCCACCGGGGCCGCGGGTTGGGTGGACAGCCAGTACAGGTAGCGCATGAGGGCCAGCAGGGTGTCCCGGCTCGAGGCCCGGCTGCGCGCGTCGCACGCGACGATCGGCACGGCGGCCGGCAGATCCAACGCGGCACGGACCTCGTCCAGCGGGTGGTTCGGGGCGTCCGGGAAGACGTTGACGGCCACGATGAACGGCACGCCGCCGTCCTCGAGCCGCCCGATGACGTCGAAGCTGRCCTCGAGCCGCCGGGTGTCGACCAGCACGACCGCGCCAAGGGCTCCCTCGAACAGGCCTGTCCACAGAAACCAGAAGCGCTGCTGTCCGGGCGTGCCGAACAGGTAGAGCACCAGTTGCTCGTTGATGGTGATCCGGCCGAAGTCCATGGCCACGGTGGTCGCATCCTTCTGCTCGACCCCGCGGACGTCGTCTACCCCGATGCTGACCTCGGTCATCGTCTCCTCGGTCGTCAGCGGTCTGATCTCGCTGACGGAGCCGACCAGGGTCGTCTTGYCGACGCCGAACCCGCCGACCACGACAATCTTGACCGCGGTGGCGGCCGAGGCGGGCAGCGCGTCCTCGCGCGCCGGTCCGACGGCCAACTCAGAGCCTCTGGAGTCCATTCATCACCGCCTTGAGCAGTTCAGGATCGCCGATTCCTTCCATGCGCACCGAGGCGCGCACCTCGACGAGCGAGTCCCTGAGCAGGTCGGAGACCAGGATGGCGACCACGCTGAACGGCAGCTTGAGGTAGGCCGAGATCTCCGCCATGGACAGGGGCCAGTAACACATGCGCAGGATGGACGCGTGTTCCGGCTGCATCTCGGGCCGGCCCGCGGCCCGCGCCACCACGAGGGTGACCAGGTCGATGTCGGCCCGGCGGCCCGAGGCGCCGCGCCCGCCGGTGAGGACGTACAGGCGCTCGGGACCGCCCTGCTCCCAGGCGCAGGACGCGTCGTTGATCGGGGACGGGGTCACCCGGCCGTCCTCTCCTCCATCCGCGGCGGACTGGTGAGATGCTCACCGATACGTGCGACCAGGTTGCGCATCTGCTGTCCCATCAACCCCGCGTCCACCCCTTCGTCGGCCAGCACCGCGAGGTATGCGCGCGCGCCGGCCGCCATGAGGTAGAAGAATCCCCCGCCCACCTCGATCACCACGAGCCGCATCCGCTTGTCCCCCTGCGGGAACTCGGCGCCGACGGCGGCGGACAGGCTCTGCAGTCCGGCGCACGCGGCCGCGAGGCGGTCGGCGGTGTCCACATCCGTGTTGTACTGGGCCATGCGCAGGCCGTCCGCGGTCAGGACGATGATATGCCGGGTGCCTGGCACGCTCTCCGCAAGGTCCTTGAGCATCCAGTCCATGCTGGGCCGCAGGTGGTCCATCGGCTACTCGCTTTCCTTACTCGACGCATCGTCAGTCAAAGCGTGCTGGGTGCTCGTGCTTTCGCCGGAGACCGCGTTCTGGAACGCGGCAAGCCACAGCCCGGGCGGCGGGGGCGGGGCGGCGGGAGCGGATGCGTTACTCGACACGGGCGGGGGCGGGGCGGCGGGAGCGGATGCGTTACTCGACACAGGCGGGGGCGGGGCGGCGGACTGCGGCCCGCGCGGCGCGGTCAGGCTCCGCTGGCTGCCGCTCCCGTTGAGCGGGGCGGTGACGCCGCGCCTGCGCTGCGGCAGGCCGTTGTTGTTGATCTTTATGCGCTGCGGCTCCTCCGACTCCAGGGCGATGGCGGGCATCGGCGTGTTCGGGTTCGGCCGGACCGCGGCGCCCGGGCTGGCCGCGGACAGCGGCACGGCGGTGGCCAGGTCACGTGGGATGATCAGCACGGCGCGCACGCCGCCGTACGCCGAGGGCCGCAGCGAGACCTGAAAGCGGTGGGTCTGCGCGAGCCGACCGACCACGGACAGGCCGAGGCGCGGGTTCCCGCCGAGGTCAGCGAGGTCGAGGCCCGACTTGACCTCGGCGAGCACCCGCTCGGCGCGCAGCCGGGCCTCCTCGCCGAGGCCGACGCCGCCGTCTTCGATCTCGACCGCGATCCCGGACTGCACCTCGACCGCGGTCATGTGCACGCGGGTCTGCGGCGGCGAGTACCGGGTGGCGTTGTCCAGCAGCTCGGCGAGCGCGTGGATGAGCGGTTCGACGGTGGGTCCTGAGATGGCGACCTCGACCACCGAGTGCAGTTCGACGCGTTGGTAGCCGATGATCCGGGACATCGCGCCGCGCAGCACGTTGAACAGCGGCACCGGATGCTGCCACTGCCGGCCGGGGCGGGATCCGCCGAGCACGGCGAGCGAGTCGGCGAGCCGGCCGATCAGCGCGGTGCCGTGGTCGAGGCGGAGCAGGTCGTCGAAGACATCGGGGTTCCCGCCGTGCCGCTCCTCCATCTCGCGCAGATCCTGGAACTGCTGGTGCACGATGGCCTGGACGCGACGGGCGACGTTGACGAACGCGCGCTGCGAGGAGTCGCGCAGGTCCTCTTCCGCCTTGACCGCTTCGAGGACCGAGCGGACCACGTCGTCGTGCGCCTTGATGAACGCGGCGCCGAGGGCGGGCGACTGGCTCGAGCCGGACAGCGCCTCCTCGACCGAGTCGCCGCGGTGCAGCCGACTGATCGCGGCGGGCAGCACCTCGACGGCGAGGCGGCTGGTCTCGGCCTCCTGTATCTCCAGGCGGTGCATGAGTTCCTGCTCGGTGGCGGCCTGCCGACGGCGCAGATGGACGATCTCGTGCCCGCGGCGGCGGATCTCGGCGCAGGCCAGGCCGACCGTGACCGCCGCGACGAGGCCGCACACGGCAACAGCGCGCCGGGCGTGCGGGGCGACGAGAAGGATGGCGGCCACTGTACAGAGTGCGGTCAGGGCTGCCGCTACCAGAGCACTGTAGACGACGGAGAAGTCGCCTTCCGAGCCACGAGGTGACGGTCGCTTGCGCTTCATTCGCAGAACCTTGGTCTGATTGTGGGCGTGTGTCGGTGACCGACGGGGACGKGGAGAACAGTCACGGGCGCGGCCCGCGGAGAGACTCGCGCGCCGACGAGGGCCCGACGGCGATGTTCTGACTGGGCACGCGGCTACCTTGCTCAGTGTTCGCGGTTCTGATGTCTCTCCGGATAGGTCTGACGTTATATCCAGGGCTTCGGCGAGATCGCACCGCGCCGCTATCAGTGACCTTGAGTAGCCGGCCACCCTGTCTGACAGCATGAGGTAAGACAGTTCCCTGTGTCAYAGCTGCATCTCGGGCTGGCTGATGGACGGGGTCAGCGTGCAGCAGGCTGCGGAGCGGGCGGGTAACAGCCCTGCCGTGATCTGGCGGACGTATGCGCGGTTGCTCGACGGAGGGGAGCAGGATGCGGTGCAGTCGGCTCGCTGCCGCACGGCGGGCGGACGGCTAGAATGGGAGGCGTGAGGGCGCCTACCGGGCGTCCTTCGGCGTTTCTGTACCGTGCCTGTATCGAGCCGGAGGAAAAATGTTACGATAAGGTTAAAGTCGCAGGCTGGGAGGGCTCGCCTAGTGGCCGATGGCGGCGGTCTTGAAAACCGCTACGGGGAGTGATCCTCGTCGTGGGTTCGAATCCCACGCCCTCCGCTTTGCCAGGCTTTTTGTCGCCGGAGACAGCTGGCGACGATCAGCCTGGAACACCTGAAGATCCTTGTGGGCACGAAATGGGCACGCTGGGACGTGACCGGGGATCACAGCCACCGTCCCCGCTGCCTTCTGCCTCGCTGAGCGCAGCAGGTGGACATATAGCGTCCCTGTAATGGCTGTCGAGCGGGCCCGGCGGATGCGGGCCCGGCGGGAAATGTGGAGGGTGAGCGACGGTGTGGAGACCGTGAACCGTGACTGACCCTCCACGCTTCAGCCGCCTCACGAAGCGCACTTTGTGGGTGGGCGTGTAGGAGCGGGAATCTCTCTCCAGGAGAAGCTCGTCGCGYGGGGGCCGCAGTCGCCCGCAGGCCGAACCCTTCTGAGCGGGACTGGGCCTGCTTCGCGGGACTGGGCCTGGTCGACTCCGATCCGATGTACGGATCCTGCACCATCGRCCTCGGCGACAGGCAGGAACTGCTCATCCGGTTCCGCACCGACGGGCACGTGGCCCGCGCAGCACCATCGGGCGACTCGGAATGGAGCGGCCGGTCTCGATGAAACTGATGCGTCAGGCGGAACTGTCGGCTCGCAACGCCAGTCCGAGCTGACTGATCCGGCGTCGCTCCCGCCACCCTCGCAGCAGTGCGCCGGCACTCACGCCCGGGATCCCCTCACCGCCGGCCCTGGCGATGGCGTCCGTCCTGCGTTCGACCATAGCCAGTCTAGTGATATTACTGTGTGTCAGTAGTTATTTTTTGCCTGTCCGGCGATGTTCCAGGTGTCGCTCGGCCCGGCACGGTTGTTTCCGGCGCGGGTTCCTGCCGGCGGTCGGCCTTCGCCGATGACGACCCGTCCGGGCGGAACGCTCTGGTTCGCGAGCTCCGGAAGCGTTGCCGCAGGACAATCACCCTGAACACTCGACAGCCGGTTGCGTGACGCTTGTGCAGGTCTGCGACAGGATGGCCGGGTGCCYCCCCGTCGGTCGACATCCCCTCGCGCGATCCCGGCYGCCATCACCCCACCTCGGCGTCCACGCGCGGTTTCCGTCACACTCCGTTCCCCAGATGAACAAGCCATCCAGCAGGCGTTGCCGATCCAGGTCTCTCGTCGCCGGCAGCCCGACAAGACAGCGCATATCCCGGTCACGGCCAGTTGTGCCGGCTGCGAAGAGCGGTGGACCGATCCGGCCACGACCCATTGCGGGTCCTGCCACCAGTCCTGGCCGACGGTGCAGGGCTTCGATGAGCATCTGGTTGATTGCCCGGCTCATCCGGTGATCGCGACTCGTCGGGTCAAGCGGGAGCGTGAGCCGTCGGGCGCCAACGTGGCCTAAGTCCGTCCTCCCCCGTGACCGCGGTCTTCCTCCGCATGCGGCCGGTTTCCGCCGGACGTCTTGGTCACGGGCGATCGGCGGCCGGTAGGCGGCCGAGGTGTTTTCGAGCCGCCGTCCCGGCCGAGYCCGGATCATGACGGTGAGGCCCGGCACCGAAGGTCGGAACCACTCGGCGATTCCGTGCAACGGACCGGTGAGGCGGGCGAGAAACTGCTACGTTCCAGCGCTGGAGTACCCGTGAACGCCGCCGCACCGTGTCGATCATCCGGCCGGGAGTCCGTCCGTGCCGTGCGTCATCGGATCGCGGATCGCGGATCGCGGATCGCGGATCGCGGGCTGAGGACGGAGGAACGGATGACGGTCTGCGGATTGGTCCGGCTGGACGGGGCGGAGGTCCGGCGGGCGTCCCTGACCGCCATGCTGGCCTCATCGTCGTTTGGGCTGCCCGCCGCACGCGGTGTCCACCTCGACAGAGCATTCGGGGCGGTGACCGCCGCGGACCTGCGGGCGGACCCGACTCCGCCGATCGCGGTCGACGACGCGGGGCTCGTGGTGATCGCGGATCGTCCACCTCGCCGTCCCGAGGGAAACGAGACGGCCCGGATGCTGGCGGCCGCCTACCGCAGCGGCGGCAAGTGGGCGTTGCTCCGGTCCACCACGCGGACGGTGACGATCGTCTGGGACCCGCGGCGCGCCCAGCTGGTCCTCGTGCGACCCGCCAGTACGGCCGACGAACTGATCACCTGGTCGGACGGGCGCCTGTTTGCCTTCGGTACCGAGGCTGACCAGGTGCTGTCCGCGGAGATACTCGCTCCGCCCTCCCGGTTGGCCCGGCTCCGGCGGCTCACCGCCGGTGAGGTCCTGACGATCGCCGTGCCCGCCCGTCTCCGCCGACCCGCACCGGCGGCGCTCCGCCTGGCCGGAGTCGACTCGGACGTGTCCTGAGGCGACGTCTCCCGGCGCTCTGCGCGTGCTGYGTGGACTGCGCGTGCTACGCGGGCTTCGCGGACTTCGTGGGCCCGGTGGCCGGGCCGACCGGAGCCGCGGCGGCGGACAGCTGGCTCTCCCGCACAAGGAACGTGACCCGCCGCTCGGCGAAGAACGACAGGAACGGGATGGTGCCGGCAAGCATGATCAGGATTGTCCGGGTCGAGGACAGCCGGCAACGGTTCGCCAGATCGAAGGAAGCGGCAAGGTACACCATGTACAGCACACCGTGGATCGGGCCGACGGCCGCGACGATCGTGTCGCTGCCGCCGATGTACTTCACCGGCATACCGATGCACACCAGCACGATTAGCCCTACGCCGACGATGTAGGCGATGGCCCRGTACCGCAGCAGGGACGCGCGAATCGCTGTCGCGGAGGCACGTCCTGTGGTGGCCGTACGGGTGGGGTCGGGCAATGCCGTCATCAGCGGGCTCCGTTGATGTGCTTGAGGGCGTCCCGAAGGGCGTCACGCTCGTACAGTGAGGCGAGATAGCGGTTGTAGGCGTCGAGTTCGTCGTCCTCGGCGGACTGCTCGGCGCCGCCGGTCGTCAGCATTTTGGGGCCCCTGTCGAGATCCGGTCGCCAGGGCGCCTCGGGGGCGATCCGGCCGTGGGCACCCCACCGCGGCCCGGTGGTGTCCTTGGGTGCCAGATCCTCCTTCATCATCTTCACCCACCAGTACACGACGAAGGCGGCGAAGACAGGCCACTCGACCCCGTAGAAGAGGTTTTGCAGCGATCCCTGCGGGGATTCGCCCTTCGTCAGCTGCCAGATGCCCATGCGGATGAAGAATGCGATCAAGAGGAGCGCGAGGAGATGACGCGCGATCCACGAGGGTGACAACAGCAGCCGACGCACGAGGTTGACGCTACCTCTCCCCGGCCGGTCGGCGTAGGGCGCGTGGCACCTTCCCGCGACCGGACTCACACTCGGACCGGACTCACACTCGGACCGGGGCGCCGGGTGGCGTGGGAGAGGTCGCGAGGGGCTGGCCGACCTTGGCCGGGCCGGCCAGCCCGCGTGCCGCCGTCGACGGCCGCTTGGCGACCCGTCCGCCGGGCTGGGGGGGTTAGCCGGGGAGCGAACGGGCCGAAACACCGCCGGACCTCCTGGCGCGGGGGGCCGGTATGGCGTTCATCTGTCAGTCGTCCGACGGAGGTTGATTGGTTGCCGTCGTTGTGAAGATTTTTCTTCCGCATGGTTGCCTGTGGTTCCGCATGGTCAAGTGCAGACCCCCGTAACCGGCGCAGACCCGCGCCGTCAGCGCAGGACTGCGGCCGCCAGCGTCCAACCCGATGTGCCCCCGCTGGAGATGGTGACCGACGTCGTGCCGATTCCGGCAGGCAGCCCGATGCTCACCACTCCATCGGCCGAGCCGTCGGCGATCGGTGAAGGCAGGGTCTGGGTGAAGGTCTGCGTGCCGCCGATGGAGGTGACGATGATCTGCACCCGCCCGGAACCGGATCCGAGGAGGACGTCCAGGGTGAGCGGAGACTGCGAGACGAAGACCGTCAGCCGGGCCGAGCCCTGCAGGGACAGCCGGTCGGTGTCATCCACACCGGTCGCGACCGGTGTGCCCTCCGTCCAGTCGAATCCCGAGGATGACGGCACGGACGTGCCCAGCAGGGTGCCGGTGTCGATCAGCGGCATCACGATGGCGGCCCGGTTCTGCACACCGTCCCACGAGCCCCCGAACAGCACCCAGTCGAGAGTGCCGGGGCCCGGAAGCCGTACCCGTGATCCACTGGGGAAGGGGGCGACGGTGCTGGTGTAGATCCCGCCGCCGAGGCCCGCGAACGTTCCGCCGGGCAGGGAGGATCTGCTGTCACCATGGTTCGCGGACGGTCCTGTGGACGGTCCCGCGGACGGTGACGGTGCGCCGCCGCCACCGCTCGCGGACCCCGGGTCCGCCGGGTCCGGGCCGGCGGACCTCCGTGCGGCGCTCGCATCGCTCGTCGCGTCCGGGACGGCGGCGCTGACCCCGGATGTTCCGGCGGGGCTCGACCTGGCCGGTTCCGGTGGAACCGCCGCAGTGGCCTGGGGCGACGTGACCGGCGTCCGTACGACCGGAGACGTCGTGACCAGCGTGGCGGACGGCCGCGGCTTTGCCGTGACGGTCGTTGTGGGCGGAGCCGGGGAGTTCGATCCCGACGGCCCCAGCAGGGCCAGGGCCGTCAGGGCCGTGATGCTCATGATGGCGAGTAGTGCCCCCGTGATCGTGCCGCGTCGGGCGACCGAGCGCCGCCGGGAACGGGGCCAGTGGTGGGACCGGGGGAGCCGGTCGGGGCTGGTGGACCGGCTGGATCGGCGCCGTCGGCTCGATGGGGTCTTCGCGACGGTACGGCCCAGGCGGTGCTGCCGGGTGATGATCCGCCCATCCCCGGTCCGGGTGCCGGAGCCGATCGAACCAAGCGGTCTGAGTGGTCCGTTAGCGCTGAGTGGACCGCTCGGGCCGACAGGTCCGATCGGGCCGAGGGGGCGGATGATCGTGCTGCTCAGGGGAGCATCGACCGCCGCCGCGACACGTCCGCGGATGCGATCGGAGTCGGGGTGGTGCCGGCCCATCTCGGCGCTCAGMATGCCGCGGAGTCGGTCGGGGAACGGAAGCTCCCCCAGGCCGCCGCCATGACCGTCGCCGCCGCGGAACTCGCCGACGCGATCGGCTGACCCTCGACCATCCGCGCTCGGGCTGCTGGTTTCGCGGTCGCCTGTTCCGTGGTCGCTGATCACGCGGTCACCCGTCTCCGGAGTGGAGGGACGGCAATCGGCCGGAGGCTCGCCGCGCCGCGCTGCCGCGCCACCCTGCGCATCATGATCGAGCTCCTGGAACCCCGGGCGCCTTCTGCGTCATCTATGCCTCGCCGACTCGCTGCTGCCACCAGGGCCATAGCTTGACGCGGCCGAGGCGGGCGAACGCCGACGGGCTCGGACCCGCCGGTTTGCCGGACTGACCACTGCCCCGCCGCCGTCCCAGGCGACCCGAGCCCGACCGGGAGCCATTCATCCGGGAACTGCCCGATCGGGATGTGGCGCCGCGTGATGTGCCCGGCCGACCGGACGATACCTGTGGCCTCGCCACCTCCGCGGCACCGGCCGGCGGCAGCTCGGTGTTCTGGAGAATCCGCTCCAGTTCGGCGACTCCCTTGGCGGTCTGGCTCTTCACCGTGCCGACAGAGATACCCAGCGTGCGAGCCGTCTCGATCTCCGACAGGTCGAAGGCGTAGCGGAGCACGACACAGGCACGTTTGCCTGGCGGCAGTGTCATCAGCGCGGAGCGCAGATCCATGACCGCGGGGAGATCGGGTATCCGCGCCGACTGGTCGGCTCGCTGACCAAGGAAGAGCAGCCCGCGTCGCTCGCGGACGACCTTCCGGACCCGGTCGGCCGCCAGGTTGGCGACGATCCGCCGGACATACGCCAGTGGAAGGTCCGCGGAGCGGACCCGGTCCCAGGCGGACCAGGCGGCCGTCAGGGCGTCCGCGGTGATGTCGTCCGCGACGTCGTGATCGCCGGTCAGGAGATACGCAAACCGGCTCAGCTCGCGGTGATGTCTCTCGAAGAAGGCATGAAACTCCGCCTGGGTATGGGGATGTTCGGGCTCGTCGTCGGCCGCGACCGCTTCCACTGGCACGCTCCCCGGGCCCGTCGAGGCCGGCGCGTCCGCGGCGCCGGCCGGACAGCCGATGCTGTGGTCGTCTGTCACTGGTTGCAGAGAACCATGAGTTCAGGGCGATATGCATATGACGGTAGCGACTCGATCKGGTATGCGTCGTGGTACCTGGATGCCGAGTGGGGCGGTCACTGTTAATACGCTCGAAGCAGTGGCTTTACCCTCGGTCCGATGATGTCGGGCTGGCCACACATGGTGATGGTCCTGGCGCGCGTTGACATCGGCCACGGGGGCAAACCCGTCTCGGACCGGCCGAGGHAGCCACATTATAGGACATAGGGGCATAGGACTTGACGGCATAGGATCGGAGATGCGAGCCGATGAACCGAGATCCGGACGGGACAGCCGCGATGACGGGGCGGCGCACGGATGCGCGACGCCGGTCCAGCGGGGTGACCGGCGACCAGGCCGCGGCGAGGGACGAGCCGCCGACATGGGATGCTAGGACGATGTTTCCGCCGCGACGCCCGCCGGGTACGGCGAAATCTATGTCTGCCCTGTCTGGTCCGGCTGCCCTGTCCGCCCGGTCTGGTCTGTTTACCCGGTCTGGTCTGGTTGCCCCGTCTGTCGTGATGCCCGAGGCCGTCCGTCCCCATCGCCCGAGTCCCCCGCCCCMGCTCGATCCGGACACCCCGATCCCGGATGATCCCGGCCCGCTCCTGCCCGACGCTCCTGACCTGCCGCCGGCTCCGCACGAGCCCTCCCCGTACACCGAGCCGGTTCCCGGCGCACCCCAACCGGAGCCCGAGCCGGTCTGAGGCCCGAGCCGGCGTCCGTCCACCCMACCGGAACATCCGTACGGCCGYGGCATGAACATGCCCGCACGCCGGATGATGCCGCGGCATCGCGTGCCGAGGAGCCGTAGCGTGTGACGGATGCATGCTGTGACGGTGAAAGCGCCCGGTGGGCCCGAGGTCATGACRTGGTCGACGGTGGCGGACCCTCCTGCCCCGGGGCCGGGCGAGGTTACCCTGGAGGTGGTCGCGACGGCGGTGAACCGCGCGGACCTGCTCCAGCGGCAAGGTTTCTACCCGCCGCCGCCCGGTGCCTCTGAGATCATCGGGATGGAGTGCTCCGGGCGGGTGGCGGTTCTCGGCGCCGGCGTGGACCGGGTTGAGGTCGGGGCCGAGGTGTGCGCGCTGCTCAGTGGGGGCGGCTACGCGAGTCGGGTGAACGTGCCGGTCGGCCAGGTGCTGCCGGTCCCGGCCGGGGTCGACCTCATCACGGCGGCCGCTCTGCCCGAGGTCGCCTGCACGGTGTACTCCACGGTGTTCGGCATCGCCGGTCTGCGTGACCGCGAGGTCTTCCTCGTGCACGGCGGGGCGTCCGGCATCGGGACCTTCGCGCTCCAGGCGGTCCGCGCGCTGCGTCCGAACGCGCTGGTCGCGACCACCGCCGGCACCGCGGCCAAACTGGCCAGGGTGCGGGAGCTCGGCGCCCACATCGCGGTCTCCTACCGTGACGACGACTTCGTCGCCAGGATCCGCGAGGCCACCGACGGCCATGGGGCGGACGTCATCCTCGACAACATGGGTGCGGCGTATCTCGCCCGCAACGTCGCCGTGCTGGCCGTGGGAGGCCGTCTGGTCGTCATCGGCCTGCAGGGCGGGGTGAAAGGGGAGCTCAACCTCGGCGCCCTGCTCACCAAGCGGGCGGCGGTCCACGCCGCGTCGCTGCGCGGGCGGCCGGTCGAGGAGAAGGCCGACATCGTGACCGGTGTCCGCGGCGACTTCTGGCCGGYGATCGAGGCGGGGGCGATCCGGCCGGTCATCGATCGGGTGCTGTCGATCACCGAGGTCGCGCGGGCGCACCAGCATGTGGCTGATTTCGGACATGTCGGAAAGGTGGTACTCACGATCCCGGAATGACCCTCGATGGGTGACACCCGGCGTGACCGTGGAGGCGAAGCCAGTGCCGTGGGAGGCGGATCACGGGGCAGGATAGGGGGCATGACGGATCAACCGGAACCCCGCGTCGTGGTCGTCGGGCCTGACGGCGCGCTGCACGAGACCGCGGACTCGGGGGTACCCGACCGGCCGGTGCGGCCGCTGGCCCCGGACGGTGGCCAGGCGCCGCAGGCCGCGGAGGAGCTGGACGGCGGCAACCCCATCGCCGCGCTGGTCTCCCAGCCCGACAAGGTGATGCGCATCGGTACCATGATCAAACAGCTGCTCGAGGAGGTCCGGGCCGCCCCGCTGGACGACGCGAGCCGAGTCCGGCTGCGCGAGATCCACCGCAGTTCCATCCAGGAGCTCTCCGACGGGCTTGCCCCGGACCTGCGCTCGGAACTCGATCGGCTGTCGCTGCCGTTCGACGAGGAGCGCACGCCGTCGGACGCCGAGCTGCGAATCGCCCAGGCACAACTGGTCGGCTGGCTCGAGGGTCTGTTCCACGGCCTGCAGACCGCGCTGTTCGCCCAACAGATGGCCGCCAAGGCTCAACTCGAGGAGATGCGCCGACGGGCCCTGCCGAGCGGGCAGCAGCCCGRCAGCGAGACGTTCGGCCGCGGGGCCTACCTCTGACTGACCCGTTTTTCATTGACCCGTCCCCGAATCGACCCGTCCCCGAATCGACCCGCGATGGTGAACCGGGAGCCATGGCTGCTCGCGGTTCACCATCGATGGTTCGATGCCCCCGGCCCGGCCGGCGGTCAGTTCGCCGGGCTGACCGAGGACATGTTGAAGTCGGGGATCCGTACCGCGGGCATGCGGGTGAGCGTGAACCAGTCCGCCCATTCCCGCGCCATGGTGCGGGTGGTGGCGCCGATCTCGGCCAGGCGGCCGAGCAGGTCGACCGGTGACTCGTTGAAGCGGAAGTTGTTGACGGCCCCGGTGACCTCACCGTTCTCCACCAGGTAGACCCCGTCCCGGGTGAGGCCGGTGAGCAGGAGCACCTCGGGATCGACTTCGCGGATATACCACAGGCTGGTGAGCAGGAGCCCGCGTTTCGTCGAGGCGATCATCTCCTGCAACGACGCGGAGCCTCCGCCGTCCAGGATCAGATTGTCGATCATCGGGGTGGTCGGGACCCCGGTGRCACGGGCGGACGCACGGGTCTCCACGAGGGCGGCGAGGGTGCCATCCGAGATCCAGTCGGTGGGCCTCAGCGCCAGTCCGTTGTCGAAGACGCTGGACATCGACGAGGAGGACTGCGCGGTCACGAAGGTGGTCGTCGCGAGTTCCGGGTCGTGCGGATCGCTGGCCAGCCGCAGTCCCGCCGGTCCGATCGCCTCGCCGAGACGCGTGCCGCCGCCGGCCCGGCTGAAGACCGTCCGGCCCTCGGCCGCGTCCCGACCGGCAGCCGTCCAGTACATGTAGATCATCAAATCCGCCACCGCGGAGGGCGGCAGCAGCGTCTCGTACCGGCCGGCCGGCAGTTCCAGCGACCGTTCGCACCAGGCCAGCCGGTCGCGCAGCGCCGCGTCGGTACCCGCGACGTCGACGTCGGTGAAGTCACGGGTCGACTGGCCGTGCCAGACCGAGCCGCCGGGAACGCCGCTCTTGGCGTTCCACTCCACGCTGCCGGTCGGCTGGCTGTACCGCAGCCGCAGCCCCGTCGACGTCCCGAGCCACGTGGTGGTCAGATTGTGCTCGGCGAAGCCGAACAACCGCCGCCCGCCCGCCCGCGCCGCGGCGAACGCCTCCGCGAGGTCCCGGGCGAAGGAGGCGAACACCGTGGTGCTGGTCCGGGCGGCCGGATCGGTGAAGGCCTCGGCCGCGTCACCCGCCGACCCCGCACCCGCCGACCCCGCACCCGCGCCGACGTCCGTCGTGTCCAGCCCGAGCAGGTCCGTGTAGTCCTCGGCATCCTCGGCGTCCCGGGCCGCGTCCTCGGCGGCGCGGACGAGTTCCGCGAGGCCGTCGGCATCGGTGGGATGCGGCAGGTCGGTGGGACGCGCGGTGGGGTGGCCGCCGGAACCGGGGGAGTCGATGGTGGAGGCCGTCCGCACCCCGAACGAGCGGCCGATGACGCTGATGACGGTGATCGACCGATCCCGGCTGGCGCCGTTGGTCGTCAACGTGTTGTTGGCCCAGCGCAGGTTCACCGCGCTGGACTCGGTGGCGATCACTACGCAGCCGTCCGCCTTCGACAGGCCCAGGGCGCGTTCGACGATCTCATGGGCGGTCTCGCGCACCGTGCTTCCTCCGTCGGCTGAGGCTGGTTGCGGTCCGGCCGGCCGGCTCATCGACCGGCCTCTCGGCGAGCATTGAGAATGTTGGTGGCGCGGAACAGAGCCGACGGGCAGCCGTGGCTGACGGCCGCGACCTGGCCGGGTTGGCCCTTGCCGCAGTTGAACGCACCGCCCAGCACGTAGGTCTCGGGGCCTCCCACGGCCTCCAGGGATCCCCAGAAGTCGGTCGTCGTCGCCTGGTAGGCGACGTCGCGGAGCTGGCCGACGATGCGACCAGCGCGGATCTCGTAAAACCGCTGGCCGGTGAACTGGAAGTTGTACCGCTGCATGTCGATCGACCAGCTCTTGTCCCCGACGACGTAGATGCCGCGGTCGACCCGGCTGATCAGCTCCTCGGTCGACGGGCCGCCGGGCGCCGGGAGCAGGGAGACGTTCGCCATCCGCTGGATCGGCACATGGGCGGGGGAGTCGGCGAACGCGCAGCCATTGGAGCGGTCGCCCCCGAGCACGGCGGCATTGCGGGCCGCCATCGCCCGGTCGAGCTGATAGCCGACGAACTGGCCGTCGCGGACGATGTCGAACCGGCGGGTCTGCACGCCCTCGTCGTCGTAGCCGATGGTCGCGAGCCCGTGCAGGGCGGTGCGGTCCCCGGTGACGGTCATCGCCGGGGAGCCGTACCGCAGCGTGCCCAGCTGGTCGAGGGTGACGAAGGAGGTACCGGCGTAGGCGGCCTCGTAGCCGAGCGCCCGGTCGAGCTCGGTGGCGTGCCCGATCGACTCGTGGATCGTCAGCCACAGGTTCGACGGGTCGATGACCAGGTCGTACGGCCCTGGTTCGACTGAGGAGGCCCTGGACTTCTCGGCGAGCAGACCCGGGATCAGATCGATCTCGCTCTCCCAGTCCCAGCAGCCGGCCGCGGGGCCCGCCACCAGCCACTCCCAGCCTCGACCGACGGGCGGGGCGATCGTGCGCATCGACTCGAAGCCGCCCGCGGGATCGACCCGGGTCGCCTCGATCTGGCAGATCACCCRCACCCGTTGCTGTGTCGTCGTGGTCCCGGTCAGGTCGGCGTAGTACTTGTTCTCCATCACCGCGCTGAACCGGCCGTCGACATGGTCGACATCGTGCGCCGCGAACAGCGTCCGACACAGGCCGCCGACCCGTTCGACCCGGTCCCGGGCRTCGACCGCGAACGGATCGGTCGCGTAGGCCGAGACCCAGACCGCGTCGGTGTGGGTCGGTTCCGCGGCGAGTTCGACTGGTTCGGAGTTGAGCGGGGCGGCGACTCGGGCCATCTCGACGGCTTCGCGGGCCAGCCGCGCCGCCTCGTCCGTCGTCAGGTCGACGCCGGCGGCGAAACCCCAGGTGCCGCCGTGCACCACCCGGACAGCCAAGCCCAGCGTCGCGCCTTCATGGCGACTTTCCAGCGAGGCGTCGCGGAACGACAGCGAGGAGTCCTTGAGCCGTTCGACGCGGATGTCGGCGTGCGTCGCGCCGAGATCACGTGCGGTCTGCAGAGCCGCGTCGGCGAGTGCGGTGCGCGGCAGCGCGAGGAACTCGCCGTCGATCTCGTGAGCCGGCAGCCCGGATGAGGCCGAGTCCTGGACGAGGGGTGCCATGTCCCTATCCTGGCCCGTCTGTGCGACGGGTGTCGGGGCGGCATGCCCGGGTGTCGGGGCGGCATGCGGACGCTGTGCATGCGGACGCTGTGCATGCGGACGCTGTGCATGCGGACGCGCTGGGAGCGCGAGACCGGGAGGCGATGCGTGTCCGGATCCGGCCGGGCAGGTATCAACGCGGCGGTCCACCGGGAATCCCCGTCGTCGACCGGGAACCGTCCGGAGGGTATTCGTGGAGAGTATCCGGCCCGGTATGCGGCCCGATCGTGATCGGGACGGACCGGAATGCCCAGGAAGATCATCGTGGTTATGGGAAAAGCCGCTCCAGGACGATCGCGACCCCGTCCTCATCATTCGACACGGTGATCTCGTCGGCGGCGGCCAGTACTTCGGGATGGGCATTCGCGACGGCGACCGCGTATCCGGCCCAGGCGAACATCGGTAGATCGTTCGGCATATCTCCGAACGCGATGACGTCRGCGGCGACCACCCCCCGCCCGGCGGCGAGTTCAGCCAGTGCCACCGCCTTCGACACCCCCGGCCCCGCGATCTCGAGAAGGTCCGCGCTGGAGGTTGTGACGACGGCGTCCACCCCGGCGAGTTCGACGATGGCGTCGTACACTTCCGTGAACGGAGCGCCCCCCCGCCGGACAAGCAGTTTCGTCGCCGGCAGGACGCCCAGCAGCTCCGAGAACTCCGCGACAATCTCCTTGGGATCCGGCCACATCGCCTCGAAGGCGGGTTCCCGGCCGAAGCGCACGCCGCTCTCGACCGCGAACACCGCGTCGGGAACCGCGGCGCGGATCGCCGCCGCCAGCCGCAGGGCCGTGGCCGATTCCAGACAGCGCTGGCTGACCGGCTCGCCGGAGTCGAGATCGAAGACCAGCGCGCCGTTCGCGCAGATCGCGAGCCCGGAGACCTCGGTCTGGGCGACGACGCYGGCCATCACCCGACTGGGTCGTCCCGTCACGAACACCACGGTCGCCCCGGCGCGTTCCACCCGGCGCAACGCCCCGCGGGTGCGTTCGGACACCGTGCCGTCGCTGCGGATCAGCGTCCCGTCCAGGTCGGTGGCGACGATCGCGGGCGGAAGCACAGTCATCAAGTCAACCAGCAACATGGCGGCCGGTGCAGGGACTCCGGTGCAGGGACTCCGTCGCATCGGCTTGCCGGCTGGCCGCGGAGCGCGTGTCTGTGGTCGTCGTGTGCCGCTCCGCACCGCGGGCCCGCGGCGCGGAGGTTGTCCGCCCGGTGACGGGTAGCATGCCGAGCATGCTCCCTGCCGATCGGTCCGCCGTGCCATCCGTCGGCGCATCCGATTCGTCGAATGTATCCAACCTGAAAACATTCGACGAACTCTTCGTCGAGCTTGCCGAGAAATGGCGGCGTCGGACACCCGGCTCGGGAACTGTCGCCGCGCTCGATCAGGGCGTCCACCATCTGGGCAAGAAACTGGTCGAGGAGGCCGCTGAAGCGTGGATGGCGGCCGAGCACGAAGGCCGGGGAAGGGCCGCCGAGGAGATCTCCCAGTTGCTCTACTGGAGTCAGCTGCTGATGATTTCTCTAGGCCTTTCGCTGGACGACGTATACTCCCATCTGTGATCGATGTCCTGCCCTTTCTCGTAGACGCTGAGTAGTGATGATGCTTCGTATCGCGGTTCCGAACAAGGGGGCGTTGTCGGCCGCCTCCGGTCAGTTGCTCTCCGATGCCGGCTACCTCGCGCGGCGCGAGGGGAGCGAGCTGGTGATCGCCGACGTCGAGAACGACATCGAGTTCTTCTTCCTGCGCCCTCGGGATATCGCTGTCTACGTCGGGTCGGGTCGTCTCGATCTTGGCATCACCGGGCGTGATCTCCTCCTCGATAGCAGTGCCGCCGCCGAGGAGCTCGTTCCGCTTGGATACGGGTTCGCCACGTTTCGTTACGCCTMTCCGGAGGGGACGCTCGCGGACATCACGGAGCTCGCCGGCAAGCGGATCGCGACGTCGTTCCCCGCGCTGGTCCGAGCCGACCTTGCCGGCCGGGGGGTCACCCCGGGTGACATCGTGACTCTGGATGGTGCGGTCGAGACGGCGGTGCGGCTCGGTGTCGCGGACGCGGTCGCCGACGTGGTCGAGACCGGCCGTACGCTCAAGGCCGCGGGTCTGGAGCTGCTCGGCGAGCCGGTCCTGCGCTCGGAGGCCATCGTGATCGCCAAGAGAGGCGCGGACCTGTCCCCTTCGCATGAGCGTCTGCTGCGCCGGATCCAGGGGGTTCTGGTCGCCCGGCGGTACGTGATGATGGACTACGACGTTCCGACGGCCGTGCTCGACAAGGCATGCGAGATCACGCCGGGCTACGAGTCCCCGACGATCTCTCCGTTGCAGCGCGAGGACTGGGTCGCGGTGCGGGCGATGGTGCTGCGCGCCGAGGTCAACCGCATGATGGACGACCTCTGGGAGCTGGGTGCCCGGGGCATCCTCGTCTCCGGGATTCAGGCCTGCYGCCTGTAATCCCTGCCACCCGGAGCTACCTGTGCAGGATGAGCGACATGCCCTCGTTGCGGGTAGCGGTGCTGAGGAACTGGCCACGCACCGCGGATGTCACCGTGGTGGCCCCGGGCTTGYGCACACCGCGCATCGACATGCACAGGTGCTCCGCCTCGATGACGACCATCACTCCGCGCGGGTCGAGCACCTCGACGAGGGCGTCCGCGATCTGCGAGGTCAGCCGTTCCTGGACCTGCGGACGACGGGAGTAGAGGTCGACCAGCCGGGCAAGCTTCGACAGGCCCGTGATCTGGCCCTTGCTGTTGGGGATGTAGGCGACGTGCGCCTTGCCGGAGAACACGACCAGATGATGTTCGCACAGCGATGAGAAATCGATGTCGCGGACCAGCACCATCTCGTCGTGACCCTCATCGAAGACGGTGGTCAGGACCTCGGAGGGATCCCGGCCAAGACCCTCGACGGCTTCCCGGTACGCCCGCGCGACCCGGTCCGGGGTCTTGCGAAGACCCTCGCGGTCCGGGTCCTCGCCGATCCCGATCAGTAGCTCACGAACCGCGCGTGCGACTCGGTCGTGGTCGAAGGGACGGACCTGCCGCGGCCTGCCATTGCCCGGCGCCAGGGTTGACGCAGCCGGTCCGTCGCCGTCGGGGTCCGGGATGCCGAAACCGTCCATTCCTGGGGCCTCCGCCGCGGGAGATGATTCACTTCGTCGTTCGCCCGCGGCAGTGGACGCCTCGTCGGAATAAGACGTCAACGGCGTCTCCTCTCGTCGTCGCTCGGCCAGCTTGGCGGGGCCCACGGGTTGGCGATCCTCGGCCCGTCATGGGCCGGACCCTCGCCTCCGGGGGGCGCCGGCGTGCCCTGGCCCTGGGGATAACCGTGCCCCCCGGGGCTGCCATTCCCACCCGGACCACCGACATCCGTGCCGTGCGGTACGCCCCCGCCCGGACCGGACGGGTCGACCCCGGGGCCCGAGCCCGCTGGTGCCCCCGGCACGCCGGCGGGCTGACCGTGACCGCCGGCCCTGTTGCCCCCGGTTCCGTTGCCGCCCGGTCCGCGTCCGGCGGCACCATTACCGTGGCCCGGGTCGTTCACCAGGTCGGCGACATCCGCCGTCAGCAGGCCGAGCTCGGCCGGGGTCTGCACCGGTGGCCGGTCGGAGGGGACGCGACGCCMCACCCCGGTGTAGATGCCACGCACGGGGCGTTTCTGGACCGTCGCGAAGACCTCGGCGACCTCGTCCTTGCTCAGCGTCTCGGTGTCCATCAGCCRCAACACGAGGTTGTCCAGTACRTCCCGGTAGGTCACCAGGATCTCCCAGGCCTCGTCGTGTGCGGCCTCGATCAGCCGGCGCACCTCGATGTCGATCTCACTGGCGACCTCTTCGGAGTAGTCGCGTTGGTGGCCGACCTCCTTGCCGAGGAAGACCTCGCTGTTCTCGGTGCCGAACTTGATCGCGCCGAGCTTGTCGCTCATCCCGTACTGGGTGATCATTGCTCGCGAGATCTGGGTGGCCTTCTCGATGTCGTCGCTCGCCCCCGTGGTCGGGTCGTGGAACACCAGCTCCTCGGCGGTGCGCCCGCCGAGCAGGACGGCGAGGCGGTCGAGCATCTCCGAGCGGGTCGAGAGGTACTTGTCCTCCAGGGGAAGCTGCATCGTGTACCCGAGCGCGCGCCCCCGGGGCAGGATGGTCACCTTGTGCACCGGGTCGGAGTTGGGCAGCGCGTGCGCCACGAGGGCGTGGCCGCCCTCGTGGTAAGCGATGCGCTTCTTCTCCTTGTCGCTCATCGCGCGGGTCTTGCGCTCCGGTCCCGCCATCACGCGGTCGATGGACTCCTCGAGCAGCGCCGACGAGATGAATTTCAGGTTGGAGCGGGCGGCCAGCAGGGCTGCCTCGTTCAGTACGTTGGCCAGATCGGCACCGGTGAACCCGGGGGTCCGCCGGGCGATGACCATCATGTCGGCGTCCGGGCCGATCGGCTTGCCCTTGGCGTGCACCCGSAGGATGGCCTCGCGGCCGAGCAGGTCCGGCCGATCCACGACGATCTGCCGGTCGAAGCGGCCGGGCCGCAGCAGGGCCGGGTCGAGGATGTCGGGCCGGTTCGTCGCGGCGATGAGGATGACCCCGCCCTTGACGTCGAACCCGTCCATCTCGACCAGGAGCTGGTTGAGCGTCTGCTCCCGCTCGTCGTGGCCACCGCCGAGTCCCGCTCCGCGGTGGCGGCCCACGGCGTCGATCTCGTCAACGAAGATGATGGCGGGCGCGTTGGCCTTGGCCTGTTCGAACAGGTCGCGAACCCGGCTGGCGCCGACACCGACGAACATCTCGACGAAGTCGGAACCCGAGATGGAGTAGAAGGGCACCCCGGCCTCACCCGCGACGGCCCGGGCCAGCAGCGTCTTGCCGGTTCCCGGCGGGCCGTAGAGCAGGACCCCCTTGGGAATCTTGGCTCCGATCGCCTGGAACTTGCCCGGGTTTTCGAGGAACTCCTTGATCTCCTCGAGCTCCTCGATGGCCTCGTCCGCACCGGCCACGTCGGCGAACGTCGTCTTCGGCGTGTCCTTGCTCACCAGCTTCGCCTTGGACTTGCCGAAGTTCATGACCCGGTTACCGCCGCCCTGCATCTGGTTCATGAAAAAGAACAGCAGAAGGACGACCAGCAGTACGGGCAGCAGGTTCAGCAGGAGCGAGACCAGGATGTTTCCACGGTCGACCGAGACGTCGTAGGCGACCCGCTTGTTGCGGAGCTCGTTCRCCAGGACGACACCCTGTTCGGTGACATAGGACGACTCGAACTTCTGGCCGTCCTTCGTCTGGATCTGGATGAGCTGCTTYGAATCCTGGATCTTGGCCTTCGCCACCTGGCCTTCGTCGATCTGCTGCTGGACGAAGTTCAGGTCTCGCTTGCCGTACTCACTGGGACCCGAGAGGACGCCCGTCGTGAGAATGATCACGAACAGGACCAGGAGCAGCAGTGGCACCCAGCCGCGGAAGATTCTTCTTGGAGTCATCTGTCTGGAGCACCGGACACGAGCGCTCCACCCTCCTGACGTGTGTGCTGCCCTCGATCGGGATTCCCTTGTGCCGAGGGTACCGCCGGTGCGCGCATCTCACCGCGCGTACATCCGACCAACGGATCGGCGGYCCGCGCTGTTCCGATCGTGGCGGTCTGATGGTGTTCGGTGTTTCGCTCGTGGCGGATGCGGTGACCGAGGGCGTATCCGAGCGGGCGGAAGGCCAGCGGGYTCAGGCCGGGGCGCCCCTCTCGATCGCCGCGGGCGTGAGGGTCCCGACAAACGGCAGGGTTCGATAGTACTCCGAGTAGTCAAGGCCGTACCCGACGACGAACGCGCCGGGAAGATCGAAGCCGACATATCGGACATCCACATCCACGGTGACAGCCTCGGGCTTACGGAAGAGCGCCAGGACCTCAAGCGAGGCGGGGCCGCGTGAGCGCAGGTTCTTCAGCAGCCAGGACAGGGTCAGCCCGGAGTCGATGATGTCCTCGACCACCAGGACGTCCCGGCCCTCGATCGACCGGTCCAGATCCTTGAGGATGCGCACCACCCCAGACGAGGAGGTTGACGACCCGTACGAGGAGACCGCCATGAACTCCATGGTCAGCGGGACCGTCAGCGCGCGGGACAGGTCCGCCATGACCATGACGGCGCCCTTGAGCACGCCCACGAGCAGGATCTCCCGGCCGGCGTAGTCGGYGTCCACCCTGGCCGCGAGCTCAACGATCTTCGCGGCGATCTCGTCCGAGCTGACCAGGACCTCGGCGATGTCGGGATGCGGGCTGTGCCGGGGGCCGTCATGGGCSCCTCCGGTGTCGGGGGTCGTCGTCGCGGTCTGACTCACCTGGTCGTCCTCCTTGATGTGTGGCGCGGTGACGGCATCCGACCGTCGGGCGGCATCCGACCGTCGGGCGGCGGGGCCGGCTGGCGGCGGTGGAGGAACCACCGGCCCGGTCAGCGTGACCCTGTTCTCCCATCGCCGGGCAAGCACGCCGGTGGGAAGCGGTACCGGCTTCTGCCCGCGCCACCGCGTCACCAGCTCCTCCACCGCCCAGATGTGCTCCGCGCGCAGCGCGGAGGCCGACGCTCCGACGTCGATGGCCGCCCGGCGCAGCAGCCGACCGCGGACCGCCGCGGTGAGCCCGGCCAGCGCGGCGACGTCGAAGGCGACCTCGCCGGTGCACGGCCGGCCACGAGCCCTGACGACCTTGCCGTAGACCTCGGCGGCCATGGCGTCCAAGGCGTCCGCGTCGGCCCGCAGCAGATCGGCACTGCGCGCCAGCGACTCGGCGATGCCCGGGCCGAGCTCCGTCTCCATCACTGGCAGGACCGTGTGACGCACCCGGGACCGGGTGAACGCTGGGTCCCGGTTCGTCGGGTCATCCCACACCTCGAGCCCCTCGGCGAGGCAAGCGGCCCTGGTGTCCGCGCGGCGGATCCCGAGCAGTGGCCGGCTAAGCAGGCCGTCGTCAGCCGACATCCCCCCGAGGGAGCGGGCGCCCGCGCCCCGCGCGAGCCTCAGCAGCACCGTCTCGGCCTGGTCGTCCAGCGTGTGGCCGAGAAGCACCGCCCGGGCGCCGAGCCGGTCGGCGGCCGCCGCGATCGCGGCCCGCCGTGCCTGTCGGGCGATCCCCTCGGAGCGAGCGGTGTGCTCGGTCAGGACCTCCACCGGATCCAGGCCGAGGGCCCGACCCTGGCGGGCGACGCGCTCCGCCCGTTCGGTCGAGCCGGTGTCCCAGCCATGATCGACCGTGACCATGCCGGCCCGCAGGGCGCGGC
Source organism: Frankia sp. CcI156 (assembly GCF_001983015.1). Classification (NCBI taxonomy): domain Bacteria; kingdom Bacillati; phylum Actinomycetota; class Actinomycetes; order Frankiales; family Frankiaceae; genus Frankia; species Frankia sp. CcI156. Next base: position 70,449 of record NZ_MOMD01000003.1, on the reverse strand, counting down.
GGGGGGCGACGAACGCGAGGGCCGCGGCGAGCGCCAGGGAGTCCGGGCCGCCGGAGCAGGCGACCAGCACTAGTCCGCCGGGTGGCAGGTCGGTGACCGCGCGGCGAACCGCCAGCCTGACTGCCGCGACCGCGGGAGTGGGAGATCTCGACGAGAGAACCGTGCGCGGAGCCRGATCGCCCGGTCGGACGTCGCCGGCATGGCCGGTGTGGTCCTCACCGGCGATCGGTGGGGTCACAGCGTCGGCCGGAAGGCGGATGTGGAACAGCCCGGGGAGTCGGCGGCCCCGACGACCCCCGCGGCCCCGACGACCATGGTGCTCACGCCGAGATCGGCGGGCGGCTGCCCAGGACCCGTTGCATCCAGGCGGTGGGATCGACCAGCTCGGCGCGGGTCGGCAGCGCCGCCGGTGACTCCCAGACGGTGTTGAAACCCGTCACCCCGGCCTGCGCGACCACCGCACGCACGAACGCCCCKCCCTGGCGGTACTGCTGCAGCTTGAGATCGAGACCGAGGAGCCGGCGGACGAACCGGTCGATCGGCGATCCCCCGCCGCGGCGACCCTCGAACTTCGTCCGGATGTCGGCGACGGTGGGTACGATCTTCGGCCCCACYGCGTCCATCACCTGGTCGGCGTGGCCCTCCAACAACGTCATGATGGCCTGGAGGCGGTCGAGAACCGCTCGCTGGGCCGGGGTCTGCAGCGCCTCCACGACGCTCGGGCTGTCGGCCTCCCGGTCGAACACCGCCCCGCGCAGCGCGCTCATCGCCGAGCGGACGCGGTCCGCGAGGACGTCCGGATCGAGGTCCGTGGCCTCAATGAACGCGGTGATCTCGGACTCCAGGTGGGTCCGCAGCCACGGCACGGCGGTGAACTGACTGCGATGGGTCTGCTCGTGCAGGCATACCCACATCCGGAAGTCTCGCGGCACGACCCCCATGGCCGCCTCGGCGTGCGCGATGTTCGGCGCGACCAGGCTGAGGCGCCCGACCGACCCCGGCACGTCGGGCGGACCCGGATCGTCCCTCCCGGCCTGGTACTCCTCCGGCGGGAGGAAGACCTCGTACTGGCCCAGCACCTTGCCGGCCAGATAGGCCAAGGCTGTGCCGATCTGGACCCCGGTGACCCGCCGACCGACCGCCGCGGCGAGGTTGCCGCGCTGCTGTTCGGACAGTTTGCCCAGCAACGGGGAGGTCAGCACCCGCAGACCGGCGACGTTGGAGCGGACCCACTCCAGCCGGTCCACCACGGTGATGGGGGTGGCCGGCCCGGCGGGAGTGAGCCGGGTGTAGTCCTCGACGTGCCGCTCGGCCTCGACGGCCAGTCGCCGCAGCTCCGAGACGACCTCGCCGGCCTGCTCCCGCGAGATCTGCGGGCCGGGGCGAACCAGTTTCCTCGCCGTCGTCACGGCGAGTTCCCAGTCGACCAGCTCGGCGTCCACGAATCCGAGCGTACCGGGCTCGCCCGTCGTCTGGGTCCGATCATGAACCGTGCCGAGAACGGGATGGGACGCGCCGGGGCGCCGACGGTCCTGCTCAGGTCGGTGGGCGCGATGCTGCCGGTGGGCGCGATGCTGCCGGTGGGATCGCCACGGTCGTCGACCGGGCCGGGGTGCATCCGCAGCCGGTGAGCGCCGCGGCTGCCCGGTCGAGGGCGGCCTTGGTGCTGCCCGCCTCCTCGGCGGGCGAGAGGAACGCGAAGAGGAGCAGCCTGCCGTCCGCGTCGACGAGCTGGCCCGCGAGGCTGCTGACGTTGTGCAGAGTGCCGGTCTTCGCCCGGACGTCACCCGCTCCGATGGCGGTGTCGCCAGTGGTGTAGCGGTCACCTAGCGTACCGGAGAACCCGGCTACCGGCAGCCCCGTGAGAATGGTGCGCAGCGCCGGCCGACCGGGGAGGACGGCGGCGCGCAGGATGGCCACAAGGGTCATGGGCATGATCAGGTTTGCGATGGACAGGCCGCTCACGTCGGCCAGTGCCATCCCTGCGACGGGGAGGCCCGCCTCGGCGAGGACGTCCCTCACCGCGCGGGTGGCGCCGGTGAACGAGGCGGGCAGGCCCCTCCGATGGGCGACGAGCCGTCCCAGGCTCTCGGCGAGATCGTTGTCTGACTGGGTGAGCATGCGTTCGACCAAGACCCGCACCGGCGGGCTGTAGACCGCCGCGACCCGTTGTGCGGCCGGGTCCGCCGGGCCGGTGGCCACCGATCCGACGGATACTCCGGCGGTCATGAGCGCCGCGGCGAAGGCCGTGGTCGCGGCGGCGGCCGGGGTGGGGCTGCGCGGTCCGACGGCTTCCGGTGCCGACCGTCCGGCGTCGACCTCCAGCGCCGAGACCGGGGCGACGTCCCCGTCGGTCACGTAGTTGTCGCGCCATCCCGGTGCCCGGTCCGGACCGACGAACAGCCCTCCATCGCCGATCACCCGAGCCGCCGAGGTGATACCCGCGGCCCGGACCTGAGCGGCGAGATCGCTCAGCCGGGCCAGAGCCGGATAGCCGCCGGGCGCGGTGGAGGCGGTCAGGGTCGGATCTCCGCCGCCGACGAGCCACAGTGTTCCGCCTGATGTGCGGGCGTTCCCGCCCGCGGGCGGGCTGTAGACCACGGTGGTCCGCAGCCGGTCGTCGGGGAAGGTGGTCAACGCGGCCGTGGCGACCGCGGTTTTCAACGTGGAGGCCGGTGCCACGGGGATGCGGGACCGGACGTCGAGGAGCACCCGACCCGACTGTGCGTCTATGACGAAGGCCGCGGGCCGCGCCAGAACGGGATCACCCAGCGGGCCGGCGAGGCGGGCCGCCACCGCCGCGGGCTGCGGGATCGGCGCGGCCGAATCGAGACCGCCGAGCACCGCAGCGCCCGCGCGGTCGGACCCGCTGCCGGCGAGTTCCGCGGCTGATCCGGTGGTGGGACCGACGGACAGGGACCCGGCGAGCAGCGCGCCGGCCAGGGCGGTGAGCCCCCCTACCCGGGCGACCGGTGCGGCTGACGTCACTCACCGACACTACGCAACCAGCGGGCGGTCGGCGACGGCGCGGCGGGTGAACCCGGATCCGTCGCCGCCGGCCTGCCCGGCGGTGTCCCGCCGCGACGGGACACCGGGGGTGCGACGGGACACCGGAGGTGTCGTGTCGGCGGGCGGCACTGGTACGAAGAAGGCCCCACCGGGCGTGTCGCCGGTGCCCAGCATGGTTTCGGTGCCCGGGAGATCCGGCGGTGGAAACGTGGTGGTGCCGGTGCGGTTCGGGTGGGAGTGGTTCGGGTGGGAGGCGGCGTCCGCGACACTAGGTGCGCGGTCGTGGGTGTGACGCCTCGTTGTGGTCACTGGGGTGGGTGGCCCGCGCCCCGGGCGGAGCACGTCCACCGCCTGGCAGAGCACGACGTACGGCACGAGCACGACGTACTGCGCCACGAGCACGACGTACGGCACGAGCACGACGTACTGCGCCACGAGCACGACGTACGGCACGAGCACGACGTACTGCGCCACGAGCACGGTACGGCTCGAACGAGCACCATGTGACAAACGGCGATCGCTCCGGTGCGGACCGGGCGAAGACGAAGGAGACAGGGAGCGGAGTGGACCTTGAGTTCGATGTGACCATCGAGATCCCCAAGGGGCAGCGCAACAAGTACGAGATGGATCACCACACCGGCCGTATCCGGCTTGACCGGATGCTGTTCACCTCCACCCACTACCCGTCGGACTACGGGTTCATCGAGGGAACCCTCGGGCGCGACGGTGATCCGCTGGACGCCCTCGTCCTGCTGGAGGAGCCGACGTTCCCGGGCTGCCTGGTGCGGTGCCGGACGATCGGCATGTTCGAGATGACCGACGAGAAGGGGCCGGACGACAAGGTTCTCTGCGTGCCGGTGGCCGACGTCCGGCAGGAGCACCTGCGGGATCTGCGGCACCTGCCGGAGTTCGACCGGTTGGAGATCCAGCACTTCTTCGAGGTCTACAAGGACCTCGAGCCCGGTAAGTCGGTGGAGGGCGCATCCTGGGTGGACCGCAAGGAGGCTGAGCGGGAGATCCTGGCGTCCATCAAGCGGCTGCGCGAGGCGGAGGCCGCGGAGGCGGACGGGCACGACCAGGAGGCCGAACCCAGGTCGGCCTGATCCCTCCGTCCGGCTTGTGGTATCCGTGACGACCTGTCCCACGTCCCAAGCGGGGTGGGACAGGTTCAGGAACCCACGGGATGGGCCCGGGGCGGGAGCCGGCCCGCCGCCGGGCCGGACGTGCCGGCTATGACGGTTACCTGGCGCGTAATGATCGTGCGAGCGGAATCGGGGAGTGAGCCGGAGGCGGGGATTGAACCCGCGACCTATCGCTTACGAGGCGATTGCTCTGCCACTGAGCTACTCCGGCGAACGGCCAGGACCGCACTGGCCCGGGTCGAGTATGCCAGATGCGTGGGCGGGCTCGACCCGGCGGTGGTTCGGTGGCTGTTCGCGGGCCGAGATGCCCGCCGTCGCCCCGGATCCCAGCCGTCCACGGTGATGCCACCAGTGGCGGGCACGGTCTGGAATGCCTCCGTCTCAGGCTGTCATGGCGAGGGATGTGCTATGTCGTCAAAATGGCCCTGAGTCGGCAAATTATCTTCTTTATGTCACATTTAGTTAGTTTTGGGTGCTGCAACACCGTAAATCGCCACCCCCGGTCGCAGTGGTTCCGATGAGGATGCGTAGGGTTTCGCACCATGACCGGGGCCGGAGACGCTGCACCAGCAGCGACGACGCGAGGAGCCTCGCTCCTCGTCGCTGAGGACGATGAGGCATCTCGCATAGCACTTGCGCGCAGCCTGGAGAGATTCGGTTATCGGGTGCTGGAGGCCGCGGACGGCGAGGCCGCTCTTCGGCTCTTCCAGACCACCGAGATCGATCTGGTGGTGCTGGATGTCGCGATGCCCAGGATGGACGGCTTCGCCGTCCTGAGCCGCCTCCGCCAGACCAGCGAGGTTCCGGTGATCATGCTCACCGGGCGGGCCGAGGAGGTCGACCGGGTGGTCGGCCTCGAGTTGGGCGCGGACGACTACGTCGTGAAGCCCTACTCGCTGCGAGAACTGGTGGCCAGGGTGCGCGCCCGGCTTCGCCGACGGCCGGCGGAACCGCCGCCGCAGCGCACCGGGGACGGCAGCGACCCGCTCGTCTACGGAGACGTCTCCATCGACCTGCGGGCCCGCGAGGTCGCCGTCGCCGGGGAGCGCATCGATCTGACCGCGCGCGAGTACGAGCTGCTGGCCTTCCTCGCCCGRCATCCTCGGCGGGTCTTCAGCCGGGAGGAACTCCTCGAGCAGGTGTGGGGCACGCGGTTCCAGGACCCCGCCACCGTCACCGAGCACGTCCGGCGGGTACGAACCAAGGTCGAGGGTCGTCCACCGCAGCGCCGGCTGGTCACGACCCTGCGCGGGATGGGCTACCGCTTCGACCCGTGACGTCCTTCCAGCAGGGCCGTCGTTTCCCCTCCTGTCGTCGTTTCCCCTCCTGTCGTCGTTTCCCCGCCGGCTGTAGAGGTGCTGCCCGGGGGGGAGCATCCCGCCAAGCCACCGGGGTGGGCGGTGTCGTGGACCCGCCGGGAGGCGCAGACATCCGCGCGGTCGCACGAGGTCCGGCCCCCGCCGTCGAGAACCACGACCACCTGCTGACGCGGAACATCGTGCCGCACGACCCGGCCCGCACCGTGTGGGGTCGTCGCCCGGTCTCCGACCGCGGGCACGGCTTCGGCGAACTCCTCGTAGAGGGGATGTTCGTAACGCAGGCAGCACATCAGCCGGCCGCATGCCCCGCTGATGCGCATCGGATTGAGGGCGAGGTTCTGCTCCTTGGCCATCCGCAGGCTCACCGGCTCAAAGTCGTTGAGAAAAGTGGCGCAGCACAGGTCGCGGCCGCAGGAACCGATCCCGCCCTGGACCCGGGCGCTGTCGCGGGCGGACAGTTGCCGCAGCTGGACCCGCGCCACCAGCGTCCGGTTGAGATCCCGCACCAGTTCACGGAAGTCGACGCGGCCTTCCGCGCTGAAGTAGACCGTGTAGCCGCCGGTGGCCATCACGTGGTCAACACCGACGATCTTCATCGGCAGGTCATGCTCACGGGCCAGGCGGCGGGCCGCGACACGCGCCCGGGCGCGTCGGCGCCGGGAGACCTGCTCGCGCTGGATGTCGGACGCGTCGGCCATCCCGACGAGCACCGGCAGGTCGCCGATGTCGTCGCTGACCCACTGGGGCGCCCACATGCAGGTGGCGACCTCGGGGCCCTCCTCGGTGGGGACGAGCACCCGGTCGCCGACCCGGGGGCTGCAGGAACCAGGATCGGCATAGTAGAGCTTGCCCCGTGGGGAGAACGCCACCGCGCACATCATCGGCATCCGACCGGTCACCTCCCTGCGCCCGCCGGGTCCCGCCCGGGCGGACCTGGTCGAAGGGCATGTCCGCGTCGCGATCAGGATATGCCCGGCCTTCCGCCCAGACAGGCCATTACGCCGGTTCGTCCCCACCGCCGGTCGCCGGTCGCCGGTTGTCAGGTGTCGCGCAGCGCGAGGGTGAGCGACTCCACCGCGAGCAGTGGGACGAGGCCGGGATTTCTGGCCAGTGACGCCCGGGTCGCGAGGACAGCCTCCAGCCGGCGCAGTGTCTGTTCCGGAGTGCAGGCCGCGGCGTATCCGGCGGCCTCGACGCAGTGATCAGGATGAATCGCGTCGACACCGGCGCCGAGCTGTTGGACCAGGACATCCCGGTACAGCCCCGCGAGGTCCACCAGGGCCCGATCCAGCGCATCGAGGACGGTGCGGCGACCTCGGCTCTTCTGGGTCCGCTCCAGCTCCTTGAGCGCCCCCGCGGCACCCCGCACCACCATCGTCCGGCCCTTGGCCCCCGCCTTCGGGGCCCGCGCGGACCTGGACTTCCCGCCGACCGCCGTGGCACCGACGCCGAGCGCGGTTTTCAGCGCCTCGGTCTCCACCTCGTCGCGTTCCGCATTCGCGGCCTCCGCGTCGGCGTTCGCCGCGCTCACCAGATCGGCCGCCGCGGCCAGGCAGTCACCGACCCGGCCGAGCCGGGCCGGGATACGCAACACCGCCGCCCGGTTGGCCCGGACCCGCTCATCCGAGGCGAGCCGGCGCGCCAGGGCCAGATGACCCTGGGAAGCCCGCGCCGCCGTCTCGGCGACCTGCTCGTTGACTCCCTCGCGAACCAGCGCGTCGCGGACGTCCGTGGCCGAGGGCAGCCGTAGCGCGACCGTCCGGCAGCGGGAACGGATGGTGGGCAGCACGTCCTCCACGGAGGGGGCGCAGAGCAGGAACACCGCCCGATCCGCCGGCTCCTCGAGGGCCTTCAGCAGGGCGTTCGCCGCGGCCTCGGTGAGCCGGTCCGCATCGGTGATCAGCAGGATGCGCCAGCGGCCGGCCGTCGGGGCGCTGGCGGCGTCGCGTACCAGCGCGCGCACGTCCTTCACACCGAGCGAGAGCCCCTCCGGTTGCACGGTTCGCAGATCGGTGGCCGTGTCGGTGAGCACGGTGTGGCAGCCGGTGCACTCGCCGCAGCCCGGCGGCTCGTTCTCGCAGGTGAGGCTTGCGGCGAAGGCGCGCGCCGCGTCCTGGTGACCTGCCCCGGCGGGTCCGGTGAACAGCCACGAGTGCGTCATCCCGGCACGGGCGGCAGCCGGCGCGCCGCCTCCACTCGCGAGCCCGGCACTCGCGGCGGACGCCGCGGCGCTCAGCGCCGCGACCACCGCGTCCTGCCCGACAAGCGTCTCCCAGACCGTCACCGGGCCATCATCCCCGAGCCACGCCGGTCCGGAGCGCGTCGGTCAGAGCACACCGAGCAGGACGGCTGGCCGATCGATGCGGCTGGCCATGAACGAGCGGATCTCGGCGTGGATCTCCTCCGGTGACCGCGTCGCGTCTAGCGGAAGGTAACGATCGGGCTCCTTCTGCGCCAGCCGACGGAACGTGTCGCGTACCCGGCCCTGGAAGGTCAACTTCCCGGCGTCGTCCGCCTCGGCCGGGCCGTCCGGCGGCCCCGGCGGCCCCGGCGGCCCCGGCGGCGGATCAGGATACGCGGTCATCCGCGCGCGGCGCAGGACGATCTCGGCCGGCAGATCCAACAGGACCGTGACGTCGGGAAGCAGCGCGTGCGTCGCCCACTGGGTGAGGACGGACAGCTCGTCGGTGCTGAGGGCCTGGCTCACGCTCTGGAAGGCGATGAACGAGTCGACGTAACGATCGGTGATGACGATCGCTCCCCGGGCCAGCGCGGGTTCGATCACCTGCGCGACGTGTTCGGCGCGGTCCGCCGCGGTCAGCAGCGCCTCGGTCCGGGGGTGCAGCCGTACCGTCGGGTCGAGGAGCAGTTCTCGCAGGCCCGTTCCCAGTGCGGTGCCGCCGGATTCGGAGGTCACCACCACCTCCCGGCCGGAGGAGGCGAGCCACGTTCGTAGCAGCTCCACCTGTGTGCTCTTGCCGGCGCCATCGATGCCCTCGATCGCGATGAACAGGCCGGTGCGGCGGGGACGTGTGGCCGCCGGCCGCCGGCCGCGCAGCGCGTTCCACAGCTCGGGCCAGACCGCGGCTCCGGTCGGGTCGTCCATCTGCCGATAGGAGAACAGGCCGACCGCGACGGCGAGCAGACCGCCGGCGAGCAGGACCGCGGTGACGCCGTCCGCGCGGACGTTGATGTCGCCCCACAGATGGATCCTGTGCGAGCCGATGAGGCCAACCAGGCCGGGCGCGGCGGCGAGCACGAGCAGCAGGTCGATGCGGACCAGCGACTGCACCAGGGCGAAGGTGCGCCCCCGCAGCTCGTCGGAGACCTCGGCCTGGAGCAGGGTGTATCCGGTCACCCAGGCCACGCCGGCGAACGCCCCCACCGCGACCACGAGGATGCAGGCGATGACCAGGTTCGGGATGATCGCGACGATCACCAGGGTGATACCCGCCCCGGTCACGCAGACGCCGAACAGGCGGGTCCGACTGTAGTCGCCGAGCAGCTTGGGACCGGCGGCCATGCCGGCGGCGAGGCCGACGAACACCGCGCCGAAGAGCACCCCGTACGCGGAGTCGCCGCCGCCCAGGATCTCGACGTAGAGCCGGCCGAGGGCGATGACGCAGCCGGCGCCGGCGAACCCGCCCAGGATGCCCACGACGAGTCCGCGGACCAGTTTGTCCTGGCCGACGTAGCGCCATCCCTCGGTGATGGAGGCCAAGAACCCGGGCTCGGGGCCGGTCTCCGGCCGCGCGGCCCGTCCGATGCCCTTCAGTCCCCAGATCACGATTGCCGAGCCGAGGAACGTCGCCGCGTTGAAGTACAACGCGAGGTCGACCGAGGAGTCATGGAAGAACGACACGCTGGAGCCGAGCGTCCGTGAGATCGTCGCAAGCATCGTGAAGATCGTCGCGGCGATCGGGGCCGTGCCGTAGGTCATGATCAGACTGAGGGTGTTGGCGGCCGCGAGCCGCTCCTTGGGCACCAGGTGCGGGACGCTCGCGTCCTTCGCCGGCGCCCACACCAGGGTGACCGCCTCCACCAGGAACGATGCGATGAGCAGCCACTTGAGCGTCCCGATGATCGGGATCGACATGAACAGCCCGAACCGCATGACGTCCGTCACGACCATGGTCAGCCGGCGGTCCAGCCTGTCGGCGAGGGCACCGGCGAGTGGGCCCAGGATCAGGGCCGGCATCAACCGGACGATCAGCAGCGAGCCGATGGCGTACGCCTGCCCGGAGAAGCTCTCCTGGAGCTGGGTCACCAGTGCGGTGGTTGCCAGCAGACCCATCCAGTCACCCAGGCTGGACAGGCTGAGCTKAATCCACATCCGGCGGAACGCGGGGATCCGCAGGACGGCCCGGATGTCGCTGTCGCCTCCGGCGGCGATGGTGGACGGCATTGGCGGCGAGGGAACCGTCGTCACCGGATGCCTGCTCGGCGAGCGGCGGACCCGCGGTCGCCGGACGGGCCAGGGTGGGCGCCGCCCGGCGTCCCGAGATCCGGCTGCATGGTCGGTGGCCACAGGGTCTCCTCCGGACGTCTCGACCGGGGTGGTGGACCTGCCGGTCACATTGGACGACTCTGCGTTACCAGATGTGGTCTCCGTGTCGCCGATGGTGAACGCCGTAACCTCGGAAACCACCCGGGGCGCGTCCGCTTCTCCAGGTTCTCCAGGGCTCCTACCGATCGGCAGCGCCATCAGTCCGTCCGGCGGGTGCCACTGGACGACGAGCTACCGGAGTCATCGGAGCCATCGGAGCCGCCGCCGTCGTCCGTCACCGTCCGGGCGGTCTTGGACCTGGTGGTGCCGGTCTTCGCGGTGCCGGTCTTCGCGGTGCCGGTCTTCGCGGTGCCGGACTTCGCGGTGCCGGACTTCGCGGTGCCGGACTTCGCGGTGCCGGACTTCGCCGTACCCGGCTTGGCCTTGGTGGTTTTCGGGCCGGTCTTGGCGGTGCCGGCTTTCGCGGTGCCCCGGGCAGGACGCTTCGCGGTGGCCGGTCCGCGGGCCCGACGGTCTGCCAGCAGCTCCGCGGCACGCTCATCGGTGATCGTTTCGACCGTGTCGCCCTTGCGCAGACTGGCGTTGGTCTCACCGTCGGTGACGTAGGGGCCGAACCGGCCCTCCCGCACCACCATCGGTTTGCCGCTGGCCGGGTCGGTCCCGAGCTCGCGCAGCGGCGGGCTCTGCGCGGCCTGGCGCCGACCGCGGGCCTTGGGCTGGGAGAGCAGCGCCAAGGCCTCGTCCAGGGTCACGGTGAACAACTGATCCTCAGATTCCAACGACCGACTTTCGGCACCCTTCTTCACGTATGGGCCATAGCGGCCATTCTGGGCGGTGACCTCCTCCCCGTCATCCCCCGCACCCAGAATGCGCGGAAGGGTGAGCAACCGCACGGCGTCGTCGAGGGTCAGCGTCTCCAACRACATGCCACGCAGCAGACTGGACGTGCGCGGCGGGTCAGTGTCGGTGGTGACGTAGGGGCCGAAGCGACCCGCCTTCGCCGTGATGGTCGCCCCCGACGCCGGGTCGATTCCCAGCATCCGGTCGCCACTGGGCGCGGCCAGCAGCCCCAGCGCTTTGTCGACGGTGAGTTCGTCCGGTGCGAGATCGTCCGGCACGCTGGCACGGCGCTCCCCGTGCTGGACGTAGGGGCCGTAGCGGCCCACCCGGACGACCAGCAGGGTGCCGTCGTCGGTCTCGCCGAGGGGGATCGAGTTCACCTCGCGGGCGTCGATCTCTCCGAGCCGCTCATTGACCAGGTGCTTCAGTCCGTCGGCGGCCGGGTCGGTGCCGTCGCCGGTTCCGAAGTAGAAGCGGGTCAGCCAGTCGGTCGAGGCGGCCGTGCCGGCGGCRATGTCGTCGAGGTCGTCCTCCATCGTCGCGGTGAACCGGTAGTCGACCAGCCGGGTGAAGTGGTCCTCCAACAGGCCGACGACGGCGAACGCGACGAAGCTCGGCACCAGGGCCGAGCCCTTCTTCCACACGTAGCCGCGGTCCTGGATGGTGCCGATGATCGAGGCGTAGGTGGACGGCCGACCGATCCCGAGCTCCTCGAGCGTCTTGACCAGGCTGGCCTCGGTGAAGCGCGCCGGCGGACTGGTGGTGTGCCCGCGGGGGGTCAGCGAGCGGGTGGTCAGTGGGTCGCCCTGCCGTACGTCCGGCAGCCRCCGCTCCCGGTCCTCCAGTTCCGCGTCTGGATCGTCGGCGCCCTCGACGTAGGCGCGCAGGAAACCGGGAAAGGTGATGACCTTCCCCGATGCCGAGAACTCGGCGTCCTCCCCAGCGGACGAGGTCGCGCCGAGCCGGATCGTGGCGCTCGTGCCGCGGGCGTCCGCCATCTGGCTGGCCACCGTCCGCTGCCAGATCAGCTCGTAGAGCCGGTAGGAGTCGACGTCGAGCTCGCCACGAACCTCACCCGGGGTCCGGAAGTGGTCCCCGGCGGGTCGGATGGCCTCGTGGGCCTCCTGCGCGTTCTTGACCTTCTTGGCGTACGTGCGGGGGCGTGCCGGCACGTACTCCGGCCCGTACAGGCTCGCCGCCTGCGCGCGGGCCGCGGTCAGGGCGGTCTTGGACAGGTTCGTCGAGTCCGTCCGCATGTAGGTGATGTAGCCGTTCTCGTACAGCCGCTGCGCCACCTGCATCGTGCGCTGGCTGGAGAAGCGCAGTTTGCGGCCGGCCTCCTGCTGCAACGTCGAGGTCATGAACGGTGGGTACGGCGAACGGCGGTAGGGCTTGGTCTCCACCGAGCGCACCRTGAATGCGGCGTCGGCGAGCCGCTCGGCCAGYGACCGGGCGGTGGCCTCGTCCAGCCGCGTCACCCCGGAGGAGACGAGCTGCCCCGTCGGGGAGAAGTCACGACCCGTCGCGATCCGGTTGCCGTTCAGGGCGATCAGGGTTGCCGGGAGCGGGGTCTTCTCGACCCCGTCGCCGCGGATGGACCCGGCGCCGGGTCCATCCGGCCCGGATCCCGGTGTGCCGTCCGCGCCCGACCACGCCTGGCGGGCGACGGTCGCCCCGAACAGGCCCTCGATGTTCCAGTACTCCGCCGAGTGGAACCGCATCCGGGCACGTTCCCGCTCCACCAGGATGCGGGTCGCCACGCTCTGGACCCGGCCCGCCGACAGCCTCGGCATGACCTTCTTCCACAGCACGGGAGAGACCTCGTAGCCGTAGAGACGGTCCAGGATGCGACGCGTTTCCTGAGCGTTGACCAGGTTCTTGTCGATATCGCGCGGATTGTCGACGGCCCGCTGGATCGCCTGGGGGGTGATCTCGTGGAACACCATCCGCTTGACCGGCACCGTCGGCTTCAGTGTCTGGAGCAGATGCCAGGCGATGGCCTCGCCCTCGCGGTCCTCGTCCGTCGCGAGGTAGAGCTCGCTGGCGTCTTTCACGAGCGCCTTGAGCTTGCTGACCTGCGGTTTCTTGTCCGGCGTCACGATGTAGAGCGGTTCGAAGTCGTTGTCGACGTCGACGCCGAGCCGAGCCCACGGCTTGCCCTTGTGCGCGGCCGGGACATCGGCGGCACTGCGCGGGAGGTCACGGATGTGCCCGATACTGGATTCGACCTGCCACCCCGGACCGAGATAGCCGGCGATCGTCTTCGCCTTCGCCGGCGATTCCACGATCACCAGGCGGTTGCCCGGGCCGGAGCCGGTGGCGCGGCTGCCGTGGGCGCCGGTGGCTCCGCCTGAGCCGTTCGCCGAATGGCCAGCCTCCGTTCGCCCGTTCGCCGTCCGGCTGGTGGCGCCGGCGGGTACGTCGGCCGATGCCTCGCTCGAGCCGGTCTCCGGCGGGAGCCCGGCCTCGGTGGGCTCGGCGACCGGTGCGGATGACCGCGCGGTCGCCCGTGTCGTCGTCTTCGTGCGCGCTGGCACTTCTCTCCTCGGTGCGACGTGCTCGTTTTAGTGCTCTGTGGGGCGAAAGCGTAGGTTGCTTCTACGGAGCGTAGGTCTCGAACATGGCGGATGTTGCGGAGGCGGAGCGCGTTACTGGATCTGGCGGGGGCGGCGCGGGTGTCCGGCGGACGGTGGTCGTGCGGGCGGCGGCCGTCGGAGTGAGAGCGGTGCCTCGCAGCACCGTACGCCGCCATTCCGTCTCGCGGATCCTCCCGTCCGGGTATGGCGACCGTAGCCCGACGCTCACCCACTGCTTCCCCGATCCGACGTGGGTGGCACGGATGGTCCGCTGGCGCATCACCCGGCCCACGGGCGGTACCCGATCCCGATTCCGAGGTTCCATCGGTTCTCGAGGTTCCATCGGTGTGAAACAGCGCCGCCGACCCGCGTGGCCTCGTGCGAGCCGCGGGGGTCGGCGGTGGCGGAGCGATGTGGGTCAGGCGTTGATCTTCTCGCTGGGAGCCGGTGTCGGTTGTGTCATATCGGGCACATCGTTGATCATTGAGCTCCGTCGTCTGGAGATGATGATCACGGCTGCGATGGCGGCGAGGGCGGCGAGGGCGACACCGATGCGCAGCCCCGTGTTCTCGTCCGCGCCCACCGAGTACTTTACGACCGTCGGAGCGATCAGCAGGCTGACCAGATTCATCACCTTGAGCAGCGGGTTGATCGAAGGGCCGGCGGTGTCCTTGAATGGATCTCCCACGGTATCGCCGATCACCGTGGCCGCGTGGACCTCCGAGCCTTTTCCGCCGTGGTGGCCGTCCTCGACCATCTTCTTCGCGTTATCCCAGGCCCCGCCGGAGTTCGCGAGGAACACGGCCATCAGCACGCCGCCGGCGATGGCGCCGCCGAGGAACGCACCGAGTGGCGGGTATCCCAGGCCGAAACCGACCGCGATTGGGGCGAGAACCGCCAGCGTTCCCGGTGTAATCAGTTCGCGGAGCGAATCGCGGGTGCAGATGTCGACGACCGCACTGTAATCCGGCTTCTCGTCGCCGGTCATGATTCCAGGCCTGGACCGGAACTGGTTGCGTACCTCCAGGACGACCCGCCCGGCCGCGCGGCCCACCGCATTGATCGCGAGCCCGGAGAACAGGAAGACCACGGACGCACCTATGGTGAGCCCGACCAGCGCGTCGGGGTAGGCGATGTTCAGGYCGCCAACGATGCCCCGACCCGCCTCGGGCAGCGCTCCGGCGTCGCGGAGAGCCGTCGTGACGGTGTCGGTGAACGAGCCGAACAGCGCCGAGGCGGCGAGCACCGCGGTGGCGATCGCGATGCCCTTCGTGATCGCCTTGGTGGTGTTGCCGACGGCGTCGAGCGAGGTGAGGATGGCCGCACCCGCCTCGTCCATGTCGCCGGACATCTCGGCGATGCCCTGTGCGTTATCGCTCACCGGCCCGAAGGTGTCCATCGAGACGATGACACCMACCGTCGTCAGCAGACCGGTCMCCGCCAGCGCCACCGCGAACAGCGCGATCGTGACGCTGCCGGAGCCGAGCAGGTAGGCGCCAAAGATCGCGGCACCGATGAGCAGCGAAGAATAGACCGCCGACTCCAGACCCACCCCGATTCCGGCGAGGATGTTGGTGGCTGGTCCGGTGAGCGACGCCTTTGCGATGTCCCGCACCGGCCGGCGGCCGGTCTCGGTGAAATACCCGGTTAGCAGCTGAATGGCGGCGGCGAGCACGATCCCGATCAGGACCGCGCCGATCGCGATCACTCGTGGATTACCGGACTGGGTGCTTCCCTGCATCCCGGGGAAATCGGCGAAGCTCGTCGGGAGGTAGAGCAGTGAGACGGCGACGACGCCGATCGCGGACACCACCGCGGAGATGAAGAAACCCCGGTTGATGGCGGACATTCCGGTGCGGTCACCGGCCCGCGGCGACACCGCGAAGATTCCGATGACCGCGGTCACAACCCCGACCGCCGGGATGAGCAGGGGGAACACCAGGCCGCGTTCGCCGAACGCCTCGACCCCGAGAATCAGCGCCGCGACGAGCGTCACCGCATAGGATTCGAACAGGTCGGCGGCCATGCCGGCGCAGTCGCCGACGTTGTCGCCGACGTTGTCGGCGATCGTCGCGGCGTTGCGGGGATCATCCTCGGGAATCCCCTGTTCCACCTTGCCGACCAGGTCCGCCCCGACATCGGCGGCCTTGGTGAAGATCCCTCCGCCTACTCGCATGAACATCGCGAGCAGAGCGGCGCCGAATCCGAATCCCTCCAGGACCTGGGGGGCGGTGTCCCGGAAGACGAGGACCACGGCCGCCGCCCCCAGGAGTCCGAGACCGACGGTGAACATCCCCACCACCCCCCCGGTGCGGAAGGCGATGCGGACGGCGGCTCGTTCCCCTCGGGTCATGGCGGCGGCGGCAGTGCGGGTGTTGGCCCGGGTCGCCAGCGACATCCCGACGAATCCGACCAACGCGGAGAAGATCGCACCGACCACGAAGAAGATCGACCGACCGATCTTCGCTCCAGTGTTCTCGGCTGGCAGGAGCAGCAGTACGAAGGGGATGACGACGACGAATCCCGCGAGTGTGGTGAACTGCCGTCTGAGATAGGCGGCGGCGCCCTCCTGGACCGCCCGGCCGACCTCCACCATCCTCGGGGTGCCTGGACTCGCCGCCAATACCTCACGAACCAGATAACCGGCAACAAGCAATGCGAGGGCTGCGACTATCGCCACACCGGCGACCAGGCCGAGGGCTCTGCCGCTAAGGTCAATTCCAGAGCCCTCGGCCTGTAGGGCTTGGATCGAGGACATGGCTCCTCCCGGTCTGCTCTGTGCGCCCTCCGTGAGGGTGCCGGTGCTCTCGGGCGCCCTTTCGGCGGTCGCCACGGCATCGAGACGGTCACGGCCACGCGCCGCATCCGGCGGCGCTTTKGGCGAGATCGGTCGGTTCTTCCCATTTCCAAGCATCTGACCGGTCTCACGGGGAGCACCAAGGGAATCACGGATGGTTGGATCAGCCGTCCATGAGATGCGGCGGAGTCTATCCACACGTCTGTGACGTGCGCTCGTTTTTCAGCAGCGGCGGCCCGGGTCGCGTGCTCTCGGGTACCTCTCACCGCCCCGGCGATAATCCGGAAACGGATCGATTCAGGAATATTMGGCATAAAAAGATCGCTCGTGCTGTTACTGACATGGCAGACTGGCGCCGTGGCTCCACCTCCATGTCAGGTTCCATGTGCCCCACCTTCGGAACCTGGCGCGGGGCACATGGCGGCACGGTCGGAGGCTGGAACAGTCGCCGGGCCCAGGCAGGGAGACCGGAGAGGTCCTACACCGCGGATTCGCAGGGGTCCGATGTGGCGCCGGTGTGCCAGGTCATCGCGACAACCGTACCCACGCCGTCGGGGCCACGCCTGATCTCGATCTCGTCGACGAGTCCCTCGATGAGGGCGAGTCCGAGCCCCGGTGGGAAACCAGAGTTGTCCGCCGAGGGATCGTCGTCCGCCGGTTCCGCCCAACCCGGCGGCTGAGTCGACTCGGATCCGAGTTCGAGCAGGGTGGTCGCGGTGACGAGGCCACCGTCCGGACCGGGGGCGACCTCGTCTCCGGTCCGGCCGCAGTCGGCCACCGTGATGGTGAAGGAATCGGCGCCATCGGTGAGCGCGACATGCACCGGGGCCTGCGGCGCATGCCTGCGGTTGACGCGCACCGCTCGGGTGCATGCCTCCGTCACCGCAAGTTTGATCTCGTCGGCCGCGCTGACCGGAACTCCCGCGCGCCGGCTGACCGCCGTCGCGATCATCCTGGCGGTACGAACGTGCCCGTTCAGTGCAGCGAACCGCAGCTCAACGGTGGGCATACGGCGGGCCTGCCTTTCGCGAAAGAGTGATGTCCGGCTCAGTCGCTGGCGGCAAGGGCTTCCTCGATGGAGGAGTGGATGGGGAAGACCTTGGTCAGGCCGGTGATCCGGAAAATCTTCAGGATGCGCTCCTGAGTGCAGACCAGACGCAGCGAACCCTCGTGCGCACGCACCCGCTTGAGCMCGCCGACGAGGACCCCGAGGCCCGTCGAATCGAGGAACTCGACGCCTTCCATGTCGACGACGAGGTGGTATGACCCCCCGGACACGAGATCGATGAGCTGCTCGCGAAGCTTCGGCGCGGTGTAGACGTCGATCTCGCCGCCCACCACCACGACCGTGTGGTTGCCTTCCTGGCGTGTCGTGAGGGACAGGTCCACGGATCCTCCTTGTGTGCCTCCGGCCGTCCCGTGCTTCGGGCGACCGACATCACGGCGCCATTACCCTCCCACGAGGAGGATCAATCCGGTGTGCCGCGACACAGATCGCGGGTCCGGTGTTGCGGCATCGCCGGCTGATGACGTCTGATGAAATGTATCCCCGATCTTGGCGCTCGTGTGGGGGTCGACCGACTGCATCGGCGGTTTCGGCGCAGCTGGTCCCGCGGGGACACTCCGTGGTCCGCCTGTCGTCTTGTCATCGGCCTCGCTGTCCGTAGCCACGCCGAGATGATCCCCGGCCCGGGGGCCCGGGGGCCCGAGAGGGCGATGTTCGGGGGGTTCGTCCGGCTGAGGGGCGCCGTGACCGCGTCGAGACGCATATCCTCGATCGTCGTGGGCTCGCCGGTGGATGTCGACGGCGCGGACACGGTCCTTGCCGGGCTGCGCCGCGACGTGCGACGAGCGCGGTGCATGACGCACATCGAGCGTGTCCCGGCTCGGGACGGCTGCCCGGCGCCATGGCCGGACTGGATCGATCCGGTCCTGCGGGGACGGTGGACGGCCGCCGGGATCGCGAGCCCCTGGAGCCACCAGGCGGCTGCCGCCGAGGCCGCATACGCCGGGCGCAGCGTGGTGCTGGCGACCGGCACGGCCTCGGGTAAGTCGCTTGGCTATCTGATGCCGGTGCTGTCCCGGCTGCTCGCCGAGCCCGGTGCCCGGGCACTCTACCTGGCGCCCACGAAGGCGCTGGCCCACGACCAGCTCAGAGCCGTGCGGTCGCTGCGGCTCACCGGTATCCGGGCCGCCGCGTTCGACGGGGACACGCCGGCGGCCGAACGGGACTGGGTCCGGGCGCATGCCGGCCTGGTCCTGACCAACCCCGACATGCTCCACCGTGGCATCCTGCCCTTCCACCGGCGGTGGACCCAGTTCCTGCGCGGCCTGCGTTACGTCGTCGTCGACGAGTGCCACGGCTACCGAGGGGTGTTCGGCGCACACGTGGCCGCGGTGATCCGCCGGCTGCGGCGGATCTGCGCGCGCTACGGGACCGATCCGGTGTTCCTGCTCGCGTCCGCGACCGTCGCCGATCCCGGGGTCTCGGCCGCACGGCTCACCGGCGTGGAGGTCGAGGTGGTCGACGTTGACGGATCTCCGCGGGGGCCACTGGACTTCGTGCTCTACGAACCTCCGCTGCTCACGACCGGGCAGAGCTCGCCGGACCGGGAGGACCCGACCTCCGCGCCCGGCCCGGGCGAGAACGGCGCCCCCGTCCGCCGGTCGGTGACCGCCGAGTCCGCGGACCTGCTGACGGACCTCGTCGCGGACGGTGTGCGCACCCTGGTCTTTGTCCGCTCGCGACGGGCCGCCGAGGTGGTGGCGGTGACCGCCCGCCGCGAACTCGGTCGGATCGCCGCAGACCTCGCCGACCGGGTGGCGGCGTATCGGGCCGGCTACCTGCCGGAGGAGCGACGGGCCCTGGAGGAGGATCTCCGCTCGGGCGCCCTGCTCGGGGCGGCCGCGACGTCGGCACTCGAGCTCGGGGTGGACATCAGCGGGCTGGACGCCACCGTCACCGCCGGTTTTCCCGGCACGCTCGCCTCGCTCTGGCAGCAGGCCGGACGCGCCGGGCGGGATGGCCGGCGATCGCTGGCCGTGCTGGTCGCCCGGGACGATCCGCTTGACACCTACCTGGTGCRTCATCCCGAAGCCGTCTTCGGACGGCCGGTGGAGGCCAGCGTCTTCGACCCCGACAATCCCTACGTGCTCGCTCCGCACCTGGAGTGCGCCGCGGCCGAGCTGGCGCTGACCGAGGCGGATCTGGCGTTGTTCGGACCGACCGCTGCGTTCGCCGTCAACGACCTGGTCCGCCGAGGCCGGCTGCGCCGCCGGCCCACGGGCTGGTTCTGGACGCAACGGGCCCGGCCGGATGTGGACATCCGAGGGGCGGGAGGACCACCGGTTCGCATCGTCGAAGCGCGGACCGGTCGGCTTCTGGGCACCGTGGACGCCGCGACCTCGCACACGACGGTGCACGCTGGCGYGGTCTATCTCCACCAGGGATCGAGCTTCGTGGTCGAGGACCTCGACCTCGAGGAATCCGTCGCGTTCGTATGCGAGTCGGCGCCGGAATGGACGACCACCGCGCGTGACCACACCGACATCAGGGTGGTGGAGTCGTCGCGATCCCGGGTGCTGCCCGACGTGGAGGTGCACCTCGGCGTGGTCGAGGTCACCAGCCAGGTCGTCGGATACCAGCGGCGGCTGATCGCGACGGGCGAGGTACTCGGGCAGGAGCCTCTCGATCTGCCGCCGCGTCAGCTGYGGACCCGGGCCGTCTGGTACACGCTGTCCGACGACCTGCTTGCCCGAGCCGCGATCGAGCCTGCGGATGTCCCCGGTGCCGTCCACGCCGCYGAACACGCGGCGATCGGTCTGCTCCCGCTGTTCGCGACCTGTGACCGTTGGGATATCGGCGGTGTCTCGACCGCGCTCCATCCGGACACCGAACGCACCAGCGTCTTCGTCTACGACGGACACGCCGGCGGGGCGGGTTTCGCTGAACGGGG
The DNA here is from genome assembly GCF_001983015.1 of Frankia sp. CcI156. NCBI lineage: Bacteria > Bacillati > Actinomycetota > Actinomycetes > Frankiales > Frankiaceae > Frankia > Frankia sp. CcI156. The sequence continues at coordinate 50,303 of NZ_MOMD01000003.1, read as the reverse complement.
ATTCCTCCGAATCGGTGCCTGGCTGGCTGCGACCCGGGACGCGATCGAARCGTGTGAGTGCCCGGCGGGGTGCCCGTCGTGCGTCCAGTCGCCCAAATGCGGAAATGGCAATGAGCCGCTCGACAAGGCGGCTGCCTGGCGGCTCCTCGCCGCGGTGACCGCCATGATCGGCTAGCCCCGTGACCACTTCGCCGCGGCGTGGTTCCCCCGCGACCGGACCCGGGTATGTCGACCAGATCGGCTTTTCTCCGTCGTTTATACCAACGTCCATGGTTCTGGAGGTCTCGGTGGTAACCGTCGGTGTCGTGCTGTTGCTGGTGGCTGGAGTTCTCACCGCGGATCTCGTGTTGGAGAACAGCGGTCACACCGAAGTCCTGATCATGGGACAGATACTCTCGTTCGACACCTGGGGCCTGTTCGTCCTCGGCCTGGCCACGGGAGTGCTGGTAGCGGCCGGCGTGCAGCTCTTCCTGCAGGGCCTCGCGCGGGATCGCCGCCGCCACCGGATGGAACGCCAGCGCGCCCGGGAGATGGAGGCGCTGGTGCGTTCCGCGCCGGCCGCGCCGGCCGCGCCGGCCGCTCCGCCCGCGCCCGCCACCGGCGGCCCCCGGTCCGTCGAAGCCGCCACCGGCGGGGCGCGAACCCGGACGGCCCCGCCCGAGGCGCGCCCGGCGGCCGCTCCGATGCCCGCGGCCGTCCCCACCGCGGCGTCCTCGGGCCAGATCATCACCCATCCCCACCGGGGCGACCGGATCGTCGCCCGCGTCGCTGATCTGCGGCGCCGTGACAGTGGCGGTGATGCGGCGAGCGGCGCCGCCCAACCTCGCGAGGGCGTCCGTTCCGGAACCGGGTCGTCCACGCCGACCGGGAAGTAGACACCCTCCGCTCCTCCCCACGGCCCGGCACGGGCGCGGGCGGACAGCTCCGGGAGCGGGCCGAGTACCGCCGGTAGGCGCGCGAGGACCGTCACCTCGACGGCGTTGCCGTCGACCCGGCAGGCTGCCAGCCGCGCCCCGTTGGCTGCGCTGACCTCGTCGGCCCGCGCGCACACCGTCCGCTGGTCGGCGGGCGGCATCGCAGCGGCCGCGAGGGCGGCGAGATCCGCCGCTCCAGCGGCCCGCTGCCGGACCGCGCTGATCACCGTCACGGTGAACGCGACGCTCACCAGCGAGAGCAGCGCGAACAGGACGGCCAGCAGCCATACCGTCGCGGACCCCGCATCGGGGGCCGCGACGGACGGCGCTACCCCCGGCTTGACGGTCGGCAGCGTCCTCAGCCGGCGCGCCCCGCTCACGGCACCATCCGGGCCGGGCATCCGGTGGGGGCATCGGACGGAAGATCGACCGTCGCCTCGACGGGGGTGACGGCCCGCGCCGCCACCTCGATGCCGGGAACCAGCCGGCTGACGCCGATGCCACCGACGTGCACCGACACCTGTACCTCGAGCCGACCCGCGCCGCGGTGCAGCGTCACGGTGGAGCCGACGGGTGCCGCCTGGATCACCATGGTGTGCACGGCCGAATCCGGCTCCCCCCTGGCGGCCAGGCGGGCGCCGATGCGTGCCGCGTCGGCGCATCGGGTCTGGGCCGCGACGGCACCGAGCATCCAGGCAGCCAGGAAGAAGACGACGAACAGTGAGGGCAGGCCAATCGCGAGCTCGGCGGTGGCCTGGCCGCGGTCCGACCCGCGGACGGATCTCCCACGTCGGTGGGTCACCGGCCGCGGCGGCCGCTGGGAGGAGCGCACAGGCATCACGGCCGCGCTCAGAACGCCACGGTCAGCGCGCGCTGCACCACCGAGGAGACCAGCGACCGGGTCGCGGAGCTCGATACCACCGCGTAGAGGACGCCGGCGAACGCCACGGCCGCAAGCGTGCCGACCGCGTACTCGGCGGTGGACATGCCGTGGTCGCGGGCCTGGACGGCCGGGCGCCACACGCTGAGAAGCCGCCGGGACACCGGCCATCGCGACAGGCGTCGGCACGAGGAGCGGGCTGCCAGGAACATGAGAACTACCTCCGGGACGGGGGAGGATCGGGATCGAGCGATGGGTCAGACCTGGGCGCTTGGCGCCGCGGTGGCAGCTGGATGATCGGGACTTCAGGCCGGCAACAGCGCGGGGACGGATCCGAGGACCATGGGGACCACTCCGAGCAGGAGAAAGGCGGGAAGGAAGCACAGGCCCAGGGGCGCGACCGCCAGGACACCTGCCCGACGAGCCGCGGCGATGCTCTCCGCGTGGGCTTCGTCCCTGGCACGATCGGCCAGTCGGGTGAGAGTGGCGGCGAGCTTCGCCCCGGACATCTCCGCGCGATCGAGCGCCATGATCGCTGCCCGCACCATCCTGGCCCGCCGGGACGGCGGCGTCACGCGGCCGCGGCGAGCCCATCCGGGCAACCGGTCGGTGAGTCGGGGAGCATGACTCGCGGCCACCAGTCGCTCGCATGCGGCGCCCACCGTGGCGCCCGCCGCGAGTGCATCGCCCACGGAGCACAGTTCCGCGCCCAACACGCCACCGGTGGCGGCGCCGACGGCCCGCGCCGCCGACATAATGGTTTCCCCGCTGCGTAGACACGCCGCGATCAGGTCCAGGGCCAGGGGAAAGTCGGCGAGGAACCGGTTGTGCCCCRCCACGGCGGAGGTCGGGGGCGCGAGGCCCGTTGCATCCACGGCCACCGGCTCTCCCCGTCGCTCCACGCCGTCCGCCAAGCGGCGAAGCCAGCGGACTCCGACCAGGTCGGCGAGCCCGCCCACGAGCAGGCATCCGATCCCCGCCGGCGTGCCCAGCAGCACCGCAATCGGCGCTGCTCCCGCGAGCGACCCCAGGACGATTCCGGCCAGCGGAAGCGAGGCCACCAGCCGTCCGGATGACCGGGGCCCGGCCAGTGCCGAGGTCAGCTCGCCCGCCCGCACCGCGTCGGCGCGGGCGACCGCCGCGAGCATCGTCGCGACGGGCGCCAGCCTTGCGCCGACGGCCGCGCAGACCTGGTAGGCGACTCCGAGCTGCCGCAGTGATGACGCCTCACTGCGGCACAACAACGCACCGGGCTCCTCCGTCCGGTCGAGCGCGGCACCGAGCTGGTCGATGGGCAGCCACGCCGATCGTCCCGCCGGTGCCGCAACGAGTTCGTCGATGCCGCCCGCCGCCCGGCGTAGGGCCTCGAGCTGGGGTGCGCCGGCGTCGAGCTCGGCCGCGAACGCGGCGAGGAGGTCTTCCGCGGACTGGCGGACCGCCACCTGCCTGCGCCGCTCCAGTGACCGCCGTCGCGCCCGGGCGAGACAGCAGAGCAGCACGGCCATGACGCCCRCAGCCACCGGTCCGGAGGTCAGCGTGAGCAGGACGGCACCGAGGACCAGGCCGATTCCTGAACCGATCATGGTTCCGGTCCTCGGCCGGGTGACTGCGATGGTTGCCGGGACGGTCCCCACGCGCTCGAGTACGGTCATGCTCGCCTCCGCACCTGCGACCCGGCGTCAACCAGGGCTGGAAGCGAGACACCGCGCACGTCCAGCAGGTCACGCAGGATCGGCAGGCCCTCCGCCGGCGTCGGGTCGCAGGCGCGCAGGGCTGGCCCGTTCCGGGAAGGTGCGGCAGGAACGACCAGGGCCGGCACGACCTGAACCAGTCCGCTGTCCGTCTGGCGGAACACCCCGATCGCGCAGACCCGACGGCGGCCGTCGGCCTCCCGGCAAAGATGAACGGCGGTGTGGAGCGCTGCCGCGATATGGCTGTGGACCGCGGGGCGGGACAGCCCGGCAAGGGCGGCGAGAGCCTCCAGGCGGGTGGGCAGCGCACTGGTGTCGTTGGCGTGCACGGTGYTCAGCCCKCCCTCGTGACCGGTGTTGAGGGCGACGAGGAGATCGAGCACCTCGGGGCCGCGGACCTCGCCGAGCACCAGCCGATCCGGGCGCATGCGCAGCGCCTGGCGGACCAGATCGCGCTGGGTCACCTCGCCAGCGCCCTCGATGTTCGGCGGGCGGGCCTCGAGCCGCACCATCCCCGGACGGTCCATGACGAGCTCGGCGGTGTCCTCCACCAGCACGATCCGTTCGTCGGGGCGCACCGCTCCCAGTAGTGCGGCAAGCAGTGTGCTCTTGCCCGAGCCGGTGCCCCCGGTCACCACGATCGCAAGTCGGGCGCTCAGGACCGCGTGCAGCACGCCCGCCACCGCCGGGCTCATTGTTCCGGCGAGCACGAGTTCGTCGAAGGTGAAGGGGCGACGCCGGGTCCGTCGCAGCGACAGGCACGTACCCTGCACCGCGATCGGTGCCAGAACCGCGTGCAACCGGGTTCCGTCGCGCAGTTGCACGTCAGCGAAGGGCATCGCGGCGTCCAGGCGCCGCCCGGCCGTCGCGGCGAGACGAACGGCCAGGCGCCGCACCGCTTCCTCGTCCGCGAACGCGACCGAGGTACGGATGAGCCGGCCCCGGCGTTCCACCCAGACCTCACCGGGCCCGTTGACCAGGACATCGGTGACGTGCGGATCAGCGAGGAGGGGATCCAGCGGGCCGGCTCCGGGCGGCTCCGCGGGTGCGGTCACCGGTTCTGACGGTTCGAGCGGTTCTGACGGTTCGAGCGGTTCCGATGGAATTGCGGACGGCGGTGAAGATCGTGTGGAGACCGCGGGCCTCGCGGCCGCTCGGGCAGCCGGTGAGGCCGTGTGACCTGTGGCGGGGAATGGGGACCTGCGTCGCTCGCCGAGCCCGGTCATGACCAGGCCTCCGGATCGGGCCACACCCGTGGCCCGAGAACGCAGAGGCGGGTCAGCAGCTCCTCGCTGAGGCGATCGATGGTGTTCCTGTCGGCTGAGCCGCCGTAGCGGTCGCGAGTGGGAACCGAACGGTGCCGTCGGCTGCTGATCACCCCGGCCAGTGGCACGCCGAGCATCGTGGCGATTGCCTCCGGGGTGAGGCGGTCGGACGGGTGCAGCCGGACGACGGCGCGCACATCGGCGGACCGGCGGATGGCGGCCGAGCAGACACGTTCGGCCGCCACGATCGACGGCAGGTCCGCGGGCGTGACGATCAGCACCGTCTGGCAGGTCCGCAGGGCCACGGTGGTGCCCGCGTCGACTGCGGTGGCCGCCGGATTCCCTCGGCCGGGGAGATCCAGGATCACCAGGTCGGACGTGCAACGAGCGGTCGCGAGCAGGGTGGCCATCGTCGCCGGGGGAACGGCTGGGCTGACGGCGGGATCCCAGGACACCACGGAGAGGTCACCCCGGCGGGGCAGCCGGTCGGACCAGGCGATCGGTCCGACCGGGCCGCTCCSGTCCATCTGGTCATGCTGGTCGTGGCGCGTGGGAAACAGCGGCGCCAGACTGGAGGTCTCCCCGCCAGGGAAGGCACCGGACATGGACGGCACGAGGCGGGTGAAGGCGGGGGCGAGCCCGCCACCGTGCGGATCCGCGTCGATCAGCATCGTGCGCAGGTCGTGCCTCAGCCCGGCCAGGGCCAGCGAGACGGCCAAGGTGGAGGCTCCCGTCCCGCCGCGGCCGCCGATGATGCCCAGCGTCACCGAACGATGCCGATCGAGGCCGTCGAGATCGCTGAGGAGGTCGACCARCCAGGGCTCGGCTTCGGGAAGGAAGACCACGTGATCGGCGCCGATGCGCACGGAGGCGTCCCACACCCGGCCGTCGTCGACGTGTCCCCCGACCAGGACTACATGCCGTCGATCGGGCAGCGTGGCCGCGATGCACGGCTCGACCTCGTCCATTCCGACGATGACCAGGGGAGCCGACGTCCAGTTGCGGCGCACCGCGCTCATCTCGGCGGCGACCGTCATCGACACACCGGCGGCCGCCGCAAGCCGCAACAGATCGTCGAGCAGGTCGGGAATGGCGGTGACGATGAGCGGGCGTACGACCGGACCGTGGTTCTCCGCGGCGGTCAGCAGGGGCGGAGCAGGGGACATGGCGGCCTCGTTCCCATCGGGGTCGGGGAAGACGTGGTCTCACCATGCGCCGGGACAGGCCCTGTGGATGACCGCCCTCCACAGGGCCTGAAGATGTTCTGATGGAGGTTTCGACCTGCCGAGACCTGCCGAGGCCGCAGGCCGGGAACGCGTGGCTGCCGCCCACGTGGCAGGAGGGGGCGGCAGCCCACGCAGGGGTCCGCACCGAGTGGTTCATACGGGCAGGTTCGTTGTGGTCCATCCCTGCAGCGGATCCGTCAGGTGCGTCAATCGCTCCGTAAGTGTGGATCAGGTTCGGGCGAGCGCCTCGCAGACGGCGAGGGACTCCCGCGCGGCGAGTTCCAGGGCCTTCGCGCAGTGCCGTACCCAGATGGCCACGCCGTCGGCGCCGCCACCGACATAGGCCGCGGCGGCCTCGCGGTACCCGGCGTAGGCGTCCCCGGCGTAGGCCTCTCCGGCGTAGGCCTCTCCGGCGTGGGCGTCCCCCGCGCGGTCCACCCGCAGGATGCTCGCCGGGTTCTGTCCCATCTCGAGATGTCCGACGTCGGTCGCCGTGAGTGCCTTGGGATCGAGGCCCCGGCCGATCAGGACCAGACGGGCGGCGGCCCGGGCGATGACCCCGTCGAGGGCGCCGAACGGTCGTAGGGCCAGCAGCTCCCCGTGCACCACGGCGGCCACCACGATCGCCGGCGCGCTCGTGGGCGCGACGAGGAGTCCGGTCAGGCCATCCAGCCGAACCGAGGTCTCCACCGAGTGGGGAGGCGGGCCCAACCGCAACGGGTCGAGGATCGCCCGGGTGCCGGCATCGGCCCGCGGACGACCGAGCTCGTCGTCCGGGACGAAACCCCGGCCCAGCAGCACGTGCATGCGGGCCAGGGCCTGTCGCGGTGCCCGCTCCCAGGCCGGAACCAGGATGCCCAGTTCGGCGTAGAGCCGAACCGTGCCGAGGACGACAGGTAACGGATGGCCGGATCCGGTCATGGCGGCGTCGTTCCGTGTACCGCGGTCGGTGACCGCTCCGGCCTTCGACGCGTCCGTTTCCTCCGGGCCGGGGAGCACGCCTTCGGGCCCGGACCGGGCCAGGTGCGCCCGCAACTCGTCCAGGCTGATCTCGTATCCCTCGAGGGCGGCGCAGGCGCGGGCGGCCCGCAACGATGCCTCCGCGGTCACCTCGGCGCTCTGGCGGCGCAGAACGCGGTGGCGCAGAAGCGTGTCCACCGCGGATCGGGCGCTGTCCGCGGCTTMACGCACCCCGGGCAGAGCGGCAACACGGGCGAGTGGATCGGCGGCGAGGATTGTTCCAGACGGGCGGAGACTCACAGCTCGCACGCTACCCGTCCGCGCCATGCGGGCTGGGCCATGCGGGCTGGGCCGTGCGGGGTCGGACCGTCCAGGCCAGGCGGGCCGGGCCAAGCGGGAAGACGGTGAGACCCGTAGGAGGAGTCACAGGTCTGAGCCGCGTCGTTGGGCCCCCAGGCGGCTCCGCGCGGGGGAGACTGCGTAGCGGGACCGGGGMGGCGGACCGCGTCATGATGGGGGGACGGTCGGCCGGGAGGGTATTGACGGTATGGACCGGAGGGGGCCGGGGCGGATGGCCTCCGGTGGGGCCTCCCGGTCCGCCGCCGGTTCGGACCCTGTCGGATCAGGGTGCATGTCGGATCAGGGTGCATGTCGGATCAGGGCGGTAGCGCGAACTGTCCGGCCGTCCAGCACGGGCGGGTCGCCGCCAGAGGGAGGACCAGAAGTGTCGATCGCAGCCGGGAAGGCTCGGGACGGCCGTGAGCCGACGCTGGGTGAGCTGGTGGCTCTGGCCACTCGCGATGTCTCGTTGTTGGTTCGTCAGGAGATCAACCTGGCCAAGGCCGAGCTTGCCCAGCAGGCGGTGTCGGCTGCGCTCGGAATCGGTTTTCTGGCGGTGGCGGCCGGCCTCGGGTTCTGYGCTCTGATCGCCGTCACGATCTTTCTGGGAGAGCTGTTCACCTGGGCCGGCATCGAGCGTTTCTGGTCCTATCTGCTGACGGCCGGTCTCTACCTCGTCGTCGCGGGGCTGCTGGCCCTGTTCGCGATGGCGCGGTTGCGCAAGCTCTCCCCGCCCGAGCRGACCATCCAGACCGTGCGCGACGACATCACCTGGCTACGTAATCCGACGACCGCCCCAGCCAGGTCAGCGGGTCCGGTCGGACCGGGAGACGCGGTCGAGTCGGCGGGTGCGGCCGCCCACCCGGGCCAGCGCGGGCACTGACGTCCTGTTYGGTGTTCGCCGGTACCCAAGCTGCAGGCGCGGTCGGCACAGGGTCTGGCGAGGGAGCCGGCGGCGGACGTTCGAGGGCCGGCGGCGGACCCCACGACCGGCTCGTCACGAGCACCGCCGGTCCGGGGCCGGGGGCTGGTCTGCCATCCTGGCAGGCGATGGAGGACACCGTTCCCGAGCCCGCCACCGTCCTGGTCGACGGGCCGTGGCGGCACCGTGACGTGTCTGCCAACGGTACCCGGCTGCACGTGGCGGAGTTGGGGAGCGGCCCGCTCGTCCTGCTGCTGCATGGCTTCCCGCAGTTCTGGTGGGCCTGGCGTCACCAACTCACCGCGCTGGCGGCGGCGGGCTACCGCGTCGTCGCGCCGGACCTGCGCGGCTACGGAGCGAGTGACAAGCCGCCTCGGGGCTATGACGCCTTCACCCTCTCCGATGACGTGGCCGGTCTGGTCAKAGCATTAGGGGAACCGGACGCCGCGGTCGTGGGCCACGACTGGGGTGGGCTGCTTGGCTGGACCACTGCGGTCCGTCATCCGATGGTGGTGCGTCGACTCGCGATCCTGGCCATGCCCCATCCGTTGCGGCTGCGGCACCAGATCGCGGCGGATCCTCGTGGTCAGGGTGTCGCCAGCCGGTACATGCTCGGTTTTCAGCTGCCGTGGCGGCCCGAACGGGTCCTGGTGGCCGAGGACGCCGCCCACGTCGCAACGCTGCTACGCGGCTGGGGAGGACCTGGGTATCCGGATGCCGAGGCCGAGCGGCGATATCGATCGGCGATGCGCGTTCCCGGGGTGGCGCACAGCTCCCTGGAGTACCACCGGTGGATCTTCCGGTCGTTATTCCGGCCCGATGGGGCGCGTTTCGGTAGTGTCCTCCGTCGGTCGCTGCGGATGGAGACCCTGCAGATACACGGGGAAATGGACCGTTGTTTCCTGCCGTCCACCGCCCAGGGCTCCGGGCGTTACGTCAGCGGCCCCTACACCTGGCGTCTGCTCGGTGAGATCGGRCACTTCCCGCATGAGGAGGCCCCCGACCTCGTCAACGCCGAACTGCTCGGCTGGCTTCGTCCCTGAGCGTCGCCCGGCCACCGGTGCGGGAGTACGGGAGGTCAGTCGCACCCCTGAGTGCTCACCTCCGCCGTGGCGATCACCCCGGCGGCGGCAGGCCTGGCCACTTCGGCGGCGCTCAGGGCGTAACCGGTGTCGCTGTCGTTGACGGCCGCGGCGAACACGACGCCCAGGACGTCTCCGCTTTCGGACAACAGGGGTCCACCGGAGTTTCCCGGCAACACCCGTCCACGGACCGCGTAGATGTCGCGCAGGACGAGGCCGTGCGAGTAGATGTCCGGGGCCTGGGCGGTCTGATGGTTGCGGACGCGCGCCGCCACAGTGGTGTATGGCCCGTCCTGGGGATAACCGGCGATCACTGCGGCGTCTTCGGCCGCGGCCGGTGGGTTTGTCCGGAACCGCAGCGGCGGCCGTTGMAGGTCCGGCACGCGGAGCACGGCGACGTCCCGGTCGGGGTCGAACAGGACGACCTCGGCAGGCAGGGTGCGCGAGGCCAGCACGACCACCGGACGGTGCACTCCGGCTACGACGTGCGCGTTGGTCATCACGCGCTGCGGGGCGATGACGAACCCGGATCCCTCGACCCGTTTGTCGCAGGAGCTGGCGACGCCACGGATCTTCACGATGCTCGCCGCCGCGTTGCGGACCCCGGCAGTCCGGGTGGAAGCGGGATCGGGCGGATCGGCAGCGACGATGCGCCCGCCGCCGAGCCCGGCGAAGACCTCGGGGAAGCCGTTGTCGTCAGCCAGTTGGCGCAGGTCGGCGAATGCACTGCGGACCTCGTTGGGCATCCCGGCGTCCACGGTGGCGAGGATCCGCGATTCCCGGACCGAGTGGGCGAGGGACTCGAAGGGCGATCGATCGACGGCCGTCGCCAGCAGCCAGGCGACAAGAAGCACCGATAAGCCGGAGAGCACCGCACCCGCGGCGGCATCGACGGCCCTGCCGGGGCGCCAGGTCACCCGGTCCCGGCTGGCGACCCCGATCGCGGTGCCCGCGACCTGCCCGACCAGGGCGAGACCGAGCACGGCCAGGAGACCGACCATGGCGCCGTGGCTCTCCTGGCCGATCAGTTCGGCGAAGGGCTTCGCAACCTTGGCACCGAGCACACCACCGCCGAGGAAGCCGACGAACGACAGCGCGCCCACCAGGAAGCCCTGCCGGTACCCGGAGATCGCGAAGAGTACGACGAGCAGGAGAAGAACGATGTCCAGGACGTTGAGCACGGCGGGCGTCGGTTCGACTCAGAGGATCTTCAGTGTGGCTGTCATGTTGGGATGCAGAGTGCAGACCACCGGGTAGCTACCCGGTTCCGTCACGGAGAAGGTGATGCTCTGTGACTCTCCCGCGGAGACGATGCGCGTGTGTGCCTCGGGAATCCGCGGAATGACGAAGTTGTGCGGCGGGGACTGCGGCGCGACCGAGAAGTCGACGCGGATCCGCCCCGGCCTGGCCACCAGTTCCATCGCGGAGAAGTGCAGGTTCGGCAGGCCCGTGACGGCGAAGATCTGYAGGCCGCCCGCTCCCTCGGTGGGAGTGAGGGAGGGCCCCGTCGACGTGCCGTCCTTGCCCGAGCCTCCGCAACCCGCGGCGCCCAGGAACAGACCGAGTGCCAGCCCGAGGGCTACCRTGAGCCGGCCCAGCCGGGTTGTYCGCCTGGTCCAGCCCGTCCGGTCCATCCAGGCCACCCGAGSGGGCGGGTGCTGGATACCATCCGGCCGTCGTGACYGCCCCTGCCGGGAGGAGTGGATGGACGGTCGCGGTCCCGCATGGTCACGGTCCGCGGTGCTGGTCATCAGCTGTGCCTCTCGTCGCAGGGCGATGCCGGTGCCGCCGGCGGGCTGGACTTGTCCAGTGGACCGGACTGTAGCGGTGGGTGGGACGGTGCCGGTGGGTGGGACGGTGCCGGTGGGTGGGACGGTGCCGGTGGGCTGGTCGTCTGTGCGGGCACGACCGGGGTCCCGCTGGTCGTGGCCCGCGCGACCGGGTAGTCGATGAGCTCGGTGTCGTTCCACGGCCGTTCCCACTCGCCGAGACGGAGAAGAACATCGAGGATGCCCGCGGTGAAGCCCCACACCAGCATGCCGCRGACCCGGAAGGCGGGTCCGGCGAGGCCGGTGCGGTGGCGCAGCATGACCCGGTTGGCCGGGTCGGCCAGCTCCGCGAGTGGCACCCGGGCGACCGACGACGTCTCGGCGGGATCGACGGGTACGACCGCGCACGGAGTATGCCACCAGCCGATCAYCGGGGTCACGAGATAACGACTGGCGTGCAGGTAGAGCGGGGATGCGACGGCGAGCACCTCGACCCCCGCGGGGTCGAGCCCTACCTCCTCCTCGGCTTCGCGTAGCGCCGTGTGCACCCGCGACTCGTCTGTCGCGTCGGTGGCGCCACCGGGGAACGCGGGCTGGCTGGCATGGCTGCGCAGCTCGGCCGCCCGTTCGAGCAGGAGGATGTCCGGCCCCTCCGGGCCATCATCGCCGAACAGGATGAGTACGGCGGCCGGTCGAGCATCCGCGCCTGCATGACCCGGATGGGTCCGGCTGGTCACGAGGGCCTGCCCGGCCTTCTCCGCCAGAGCGCGCAGCCAGGCCGGGGGCGGGGGGACGGTAGTCCCGTCGGTGTCGAAGGCGCCGTCGGCGTTGGCTGGCAGCTCGGTCATCGCAGGGTTTCGACGTCGCTGCGTGTTCCCCGGACCAGCCGGGCCGCCTCGGCAGGCTCGGTGGGGCCGAGCCCGAAGGACGGGCACAGCCGGGCCAGCCCGCAGGCGCCGCAGGCCGGGCGGCGCGAGTGACAGATCCGTCGCCCATGAAAGATCATGSGATCGGAGGCGATGGTCCAGTCCCGCTGTTCGATGAGCGCCGCCAGGTCCGACTCGACCTTGACGGGGTCGGTCTGAGTGGTCAGCCCAAAGCGGCGGGACAGCCGCCCGACGTGGGTGTCGACGGTGATTCCGGGCATGTCGAACGCATGCCCGAGCACGACGTTCGCCGTCTTGCGACCGACGCCCGGCAAGGTCACCAGGGCCGCCAGCGACCGTGGAACCTCACCGTCGAAGCGTTCGGTCAGGGCCGCGCCGATGCCGATCAGCGAGTTCGCCTTGGCACGGAAGAACCCGGTCGGCCGCAGCATGTCCTCGAGTTCGGCGCGGTCCGCGCCCGCATAGCCAGCTGCGGTCCGATAACGGGCGAACACTCCGGGAGTGACCTCGTTGACCTTCTTGTCGGTGCACTGGGCCGACAAGACGGTGGCAACCAGCAGTTCGAGAGCGTTGTCGAAGTGCAACGCGATGCGGGCGTCGGGATGGATATCGCCCAGCAGACGCACTATCCGGCGAGCCCGCCGGGTCTTCGCGAGCGGGGTCTCGGCCGCGGCGTCGACGGTTGCGGGCATGTCTGGCAGCGTATCTGCCGGTCGATCCGCCCGTCCGGCGCCGCGGCCGGGTGGTCCGAACGGGCCCCGGCCAGGTGGCCAATGCGCGACACACCCACCCCCGGTCRCATGCGATGGTCGCCGGTCGGYCACCATGGAGAGGTCATGTTTGTCATTGCCGCGGTCACCTTTCCCCTGCTGCTTCTCGGCCTTCTGCTGGCGATGGAACGGGTGGAACGTCCGTTGAATGCCGCCGACACCGGTAAGGGCCTCGAGGGCTTCCTCGACAACGCCCGGCCGGACGAGGTCAGCACCTTCGTCAATCAGGGCCTCCCCGCCGCGTTGGAGCGCTACCGGCGGCGCCTGCGCCGACCGCCGCCGGGCAAGCATCGAGCCGCCTGACCGCGCGGGGCTAGGCCGTGTCGATCGGCCCGTCGGGTCCGGGTCGGGCCGTGTCGATCGGCCCGTCGGAGCCCTGTCGATCGGCCTGTCGGGGCCATCTGGGGGTCCCTGGCCGTGCTCTCTGCCGATAGTCCTGGCATGCTCAGGACCGTGGAGGATCTGCTTGCCCGTGTACCACTGTTCGTAGGGCTGTCCGAGCAGGACCGAATGGCCCTCTCCGACCATCTTGATCGGCAGGATGTCACCCGTGGGGACGTGCTGTTCCGTGAAGGAGATGTYGGGGACCGGGTCTTCATCGTCCTGTCCGGAAAGGTGAAGATAGGACGTCAGTCGGCCGACGGCCGGGAGAACCTGCTGTCCGTGATGGGTCCCGGAGACTTGTTCGGGGAGCTGTCGTTGTTCGACCCCGGCCCACGCACGGCTACCGCTACGGCAGTCACGGATGCATCGTTGCTGTTGCTGGAACATACCGCGTTGCGTCCCTGGCTGCGATCACGCCCGGAGGCGGGCGCGATGCTCCTGCGGGAGCTGGCCCGCCGGTTGCGGCGTACCAACGACAACGTTGCCGACATGGTGTTCACGGATGTGCCGGGGCGAGTGGCGAAAGCCCTCCTCGACTTGGCGGAACGCTTCGGCGAGCCGGCACAGCCCGGCAACGAGGCCGCCGGTGTCCGTGTCGAGCACGGACTCACGCAGGAGGAACTGGCCCAGCTGGTGGGCGCGTCCCGGGAGACGGTGAACAAGGCGCTCGCCGACTTCGCCACCCGGGGCTGGCTGCGCCTGGACTCCCGCGCGGTCGTGCTGCTCGATCGCGAACGCCTCTCCCGCCGCGCACGCTGAGACCGGCGACCGGCGACCGGCGACCGGCTCGAGGTCCCGCCGGGGCCTCGAGCGCCGGTTGACGCGCGCAAGGCCCGGCCACGGGAGGTGACCGCTCCAGCGGTTCATCCGGCCGTCCCGGCCAGGCCCGCGGGAGTGATGGTCGCGCCGTCGGCGGCCCCGCTGACCGGCAGTCTCGCCAGCAGCCTGCGGGTCTGCGGCGCCTCGCTGACAGCCCCCGTGGCGGTCGCGGCCGCCAGCGCCCGCAGATAGGCGGCACGACCGCCTTCCAGATCGCCGTTGGCCACCAGCGCGGTGCCGAGCGCGCGGTAACCGAGCACCTGGGCGCGTACGTCCTCGGCATCCACGTTGACCGCGCGCCGGGCCACGGTGAGAGCCTGGGTGGGCTGCCCGGCATCCAACAGGATGCCGGCGAGATGGGCGTACGCCTGCCGGCGGGGGAACATCAGGGTTGCCGGTTCGCTTGCCGACAACGCCTCCCGCAACAGCTCGGTCGCCTCATCGAGCCGCCCGCGGGCCCGGGCGATCTGCGCGACCAGTACCTTTGCCCCGAGCTGGGCATGCGGGCGCAGCTCCAGCTGCGCGAGGTCCGCCTGCGCGATCTCGGCGGCCTGCCCAGCCTTGTCCACTTCGCCGGCGTCGAGCCAGGTCAGCCCGAGCAGCACCCGGGCCAGCGCGCCGACGACGACGTGCCCGCGGGCGGCCGCCTCGGCACACGCCTGTTCCAGGTACTCCGCCCCGCGGGCCGATTCGCCGGTGCCACGGGCCGCCAGCCCACGGGCGACCAGGGTCAGCATTGTTCCCCACGCGTCGCCGATGCTGGTGAACAGCTCAGCGGCCCGCTCCGCGTGGGTCTCGGCGGTGGCGATGTCGCCCAGCTCGGCGGCCGCTATCGCGTCGATGGTGAGGCAGACGGCCATCCCCCACTGCTCGCCCACGGAACTGGCTAGCTCGATCAGTTCGCGGGTGAGTTTGCGGGCCCGGGTGAGCTGCCCGGACAGCAGCAGCACCAGCGCCTCCGTGCCCCGGCACCAGCCGAGGCCGCCGGTGTCCTCGAGCCGGTCGAACACCGCGGACGCCTCGCGCAGCGTCCGCTCGGCGCGGGGATAGTCCCCCCGGGTGGTGGCGCTCCAGGCCAGGTGCTGCAACGCCCAACCGACCCCGCGGGGATCGTCGACCTGGCGGGCGATCGCGAGGGCCTCGCGGTAGCGCTCCTCCGCCGCGTCGATACGGCCAGCGTTGTATTCGAGCATGCCCAGCCGGCGCAACGCGGCGGCCTCCGCACGGTCGTCACCGGCCTGTTGGGCCGATTCCAGGGCGGTGAGCAGGCACTGCGCCGCCTCCTCGGCGCGYCCCTGCTTCTGGCGCAGCTCGCCGAGCACGGAGAAGGCGGCGGCCCGCCGGACGGGTGCGTCGGCGCGTAGCGCGGGGCGTAGCGTGCGTTCGGCCTCATCGAGCTGGCGCAGCGCGACCAGGGCCTCGGCGTGCAGCACCCGCACGACGTTGTCCTCGTTCGTGTCGATGATGCCGCGGCCCAGACGGCGCGCGTTGGCCAGCAGGTCGGCGGCAGCTCGATGATCGTCTCGGGCTAGCGCCTCGCGCGCCAGCCGGACATGTGCGTGGAACCCGGACATCCGGGATGACCAGGCTGGATCGGTGATGGGAAGGTTCATCGATGCGGCCAGGTCATAGGCCCGCAGGGCGTGGTTCGCAACGAAGGTGGAGACGGCCCGCGAGCTGCCGACCATCGCTGTCACCCCCCAGCGCGCCGCCGTGGCATGCCGACGGGCCCGCTCGACCTTGGGTAGCCCGGCGTAGGCGGCGTCGCGGGCCATGGGATGGACGAACCGCCACCTCGTCTCCGTCGCCCGGGGCGGCCGGACGAGCTGGCGCTCGGTCAGTACCCGCAGCGCGCGGGTGACCTCCTCGGCGGGCCGTTCGTCGACCACCGGCAGCGCCTCGGCGGGAAACCGCGGGCCGAGCACCGCCGCCGCGCGCAGTACCGCCTTGGCCACCGGGTCGAGATCGTCGATGCGGGCGGCCAACACCGACTGCACCCCGGCGGGAAGAGTCGCCTCCGTCAGGGAGCCCTCGAGGACYCAGCCCGGCCACTCCCCATTGGTCGTCTCGGCCGACTGGTGCAGCATTCCGCGGTCGATCAGCAGGTTGAGCAGCTCCACCAGGAAGAAGGGGTTGCCATGCACCCGGGAGAGCAGATCGGCCCGGCCGCGGGGCTCCAGCTGCACCCCGCCGAGATGATCCTGCAACAGGCGGCTGGAGGCCTCGAGGCTCAGCGGTCGCAGGGCGATGCGATGGATGTGGGGCAGTCCGGCGAGCCGTGGACCCGTCCGGTCCAGCAGCACAAGCAGAATCGGCCCGGACAACGCCGAGGCCAGCCGGCTCATCGCGTCGCTGAGCTGGCTGGTCGCCCATTCCAGATCGTCGATCATGACCAGGATGGGCCCGGAGGACGCGAGCGCGCCGAGGAGCAGGGCGACCGCGTCCACCGTCGCGTCGACGGACCGCTGTTCGGCCTCCGCGATGTGCGAGGCCCGGGCTGCCGGATCCCCCGGAGCCGCCGCGGTGGCGACGGCGGGCCGCCGGTCGAGCGGAACGCCGAGCAGCAGCAGCAGCCGGTCGGCGATGCCGGGTGGCAGCCGGGCACCGCTGTGCGGATGCGCCAGCCCCGCCACAGTTCGCCGGACGCGGTTGGCCACCCGGTCGAGAGAGTCACCGTCGGTCACCCCGCACGCGTTGCGAACGACGTCGACCAGGGGCGCCAGCCCGCGGCCGTCACCGTGCCGGACCGTCCGTCCCCAGAGCACCGTCGTGCCGGGGGTCCGCTCCGCCCGACAGGCGAGCTCGATGGCCAAGCGGGTCTTGCCGATCCCGGCCTCCCCGGTGATCAGTGCCACCTCGGGTGACTGGTTGGCGACGACCAGGTCGAACAGATCGGTCAGCGAGGCGAGCTCGGCGTCCCGGCCGAGGAACATGGCGTCGTCGGCGAGTCCGGGGCGGGCGACGTTCGACGGGCGCAGGCTCACCAGCTCATAGGCTGGGACGGGCTCCCGCTTGCCCTTGAGGACCAGGTCGGGCAGCTCTCGCCAGGTGGCCACGGACCGGGTGGCGAGCGCGGTCTCCCGACCGGCGTAGACGGTGCCGATCGTGGCCGCGGCCGACAATCGGGCGGCGGTGTTCACGGTATCGCCGATCACGGTGTAGGAGAGCGCGGCCTGCACCCCCGCGAGGACCTCGCCGGTGTTGACGCCCACCCGCAGGCCGAGCCGGCCGTCATCGTCACCCCCCGTGGAGGTGAGCACCAGYCGACGAACGGTCTCCTGCATCGCGGCGGCGGCCCGAACGGCACGTTCAGGGTCGTCCTCATGGGCGGTGGGAGCCCCGAAGACGGCCATGATGCCGTCACCGGTAAGGTTGTCGACGCGGCCGCCGACCTCGTCGATCTCGTGGGCGAGGGCGGCGAGGACCCGATCGGTCATCTCCCCGACGCGTTCCGGATCGCGATCCTCCGCCCAGGCGGTGAAGTCGGACAGATCACCGAACAGAACGGTGACGACCCGGCGCTCGGAAGCATCCACCGCGGGACTCTCGACCGAGGTGAACTCCAAGCCGCAGTGGTAGCAGAATCGTCCGCCCGGAACGGCCGCCGAGCTGCACCGGGGGCACCGTAGCGGGCCCGTGTGCGGAGCTGTGATCACCATGGCTGGGGCCTCCCGTCCGGGTGGCCGGTGGGTAGGGGGCCGGACCGGTCGCCCGGTTTTCGGCTGGTCGAAATCGTCATCCTGCGCACGGGCGGTTCCCTCCGTGCCAGAGTTTAGTGGCCTGGGTCTCCTTCCTCGAATCCCGTCTTGTCGGATGACCGACCGCAGCCGCGTCGATGCTGCTGCGATACCGCTGCGTGATATCGGCCCGGTATCTCTTAGTGGCCTCCCGGAACCTCTCGGTGGCGTGAGGCGGCCGTCCGGCTACCGCTGCCACGGACGTGCCGCTCGCCATCGGCTGGTCGACTGGGCTGATCAGGCGCCGTCGGGATGCTCCCGCAGATAGGTCAGCTGGGCGCGGACCGACAGTTCCGCCGCGAACCACAGGGCGCGGTCGACGTCCGCGTAGACCCGGCGGACCACGTCGGCCGCGTCCGCCTCCGCGGCGTCGACCCCGGCGTCCACCAGAGCACGCCGCACCTGGTCGAGCCGGTTGTGGCGGTGAGCCAGATAGCGCTCGGCCGCGCGGCCAGCCGCGGGCAGTTCGGGGCCGTGGCCGGGCAGCACGGTGGTCTCGCCGAGTTCCCGCAGCAGCCGCAGGCTGTCCAGGTAGTCACCGAGACGGCCGTCCGGGTGAGCGACCACGGTACTGCCACGCCCGAGAATCGTGTCTCCGGTCAGCACCGCCGGACCGGGCGGGAGGTCGCCGGAGGTCGGGCCCGACTCCGCCCGGTCCCGGCAATCCGCGGAGTGCTTGTCTTCCCCGAGCGGCTTGTCTTCCCCGAGTAGAAGGAACGACAACKAGTCGGCGGTGTGCCCCGGGGTGGGGAGGACCCGGAGCTCGACGCCGGCCGTGGCGATCACATCGCCGGCCGTGAGCCCCTCCGATCCCAGCCGGAAGACGGGGTCGAGCGCCCGGACCGGGGCGCCGGTGAGATCGTGCAACGTGGCCGCGCCGGCACTGTGGTCGACATGGCCGTGGGTCAGCAGAATCAGATCGACGCGGCCGGCCGCCGCGACCGTCGCCAGATGTCCGGCGTGGTCCGGGCCGGGGTCCACGACCACACACCCCTCCTCGCCGGCGGCGCGCAGGATCCAGGTGTTGGTGCCGTCGAGCGTCATCGGGCCCGGATTCGGAGCGAGAAGCACGGCGGCCAGGGGAGTGATCTGTCGGGGCACGGCCATGGCTATTGCCACGCCGGGTCGGCGGGGCCCGCATCCCGCAGGTCGTCATGGTTTCCCGGGTCGTCGTACGCCTCGTCATGCGGCAGCAGGAGGCGTGCTTCGCCGCCGCTGACCAGAATCCTCGGCATGATCGGCGACAGGTCGCGGGCGTGGGCGGCGGCCAGCACCGCCGCGACGTCGGCGTATTCGGATAGTTCGGCGAGGGTGAACGCGGTGGGTGGCAGCATGTCCATGGTCCCGGCCCTATGGCGTTCGAGGGCGTCCGCAGGGCRTATCCACTGCATCCGGTCCGCCTCGCTGGAGGGTTGGCCGGGATGCTGGCCGGTGGGAAGTGCCGCGACGAAGAACCTGGTGTCGTACCGTTGCGGCTCGATCTCGGGCGTCACCCATCTGGCCCAGGGCGCGAGGAGATCGGCCCGCAGCACGAGGGAGTATTTGCGGAGCAGGGCGCTCAGGCCGAGCTCGTGCCGTTCCAGTGCGAGGCGCTCGGCGGCCCGGACCTGATCGCTGAGCGCCTCCGGGCCGCCGCCGAGCCTGCCGTCCTCGCCCGCCACCGCGCCGGCCAGCAGGATCCCGCACTCCTCGAAGGTCTCCCGTACGGCCGCACAGACGAGCGCGCGGGCGAGTGCGGGATCGGCGTCGAGCGCGTGCATGACCTCGGCGACCGATGGGCCCGCCCAGGGCACGTCTGGCCCCATATCGGCCGGATCTACTCGTCCACCTGGGAATGCGTACATCCCACCGGCGAATGCCATGGTCGCCGCCCGGCGCAGCAGGTAGGCMTCGATCCCCTGGTTACCCGGCGCGTYGCGCAGCAGCACGACCGTCGAGGCGTCGCGCACCGCTGCGGGCGGCGCGGACGGATGGCGCGCCGTCACCCCGTCGCGGCGGCCTCCGTCGGCCGGGGACCAGCGCAGCCGAGCGATCAGGGCAGCCTTGTGGTCGACCATTGCCCAGATGCTAGAGCCGTTGGTGGCGAGGCGGGGTTTGTTTGTCCTGTTGGCCGCGGCGCGCCGCCGCAACCCCGAGGCCGGCACCGGCGGGACTGGCCTACCCCCCGAGCACCAGTTCGATCTCGACCGGTGCGCCCAGCGGCAGCGCCGAGACGCCGACGGCCGAGCGGGCATGCTGACCGGCCTCGCCGAAGACCGCTGCGAGCAGCTCACTCGCCCCGTTGACGACCGTTGGCTGGCCAGTGAAGCCGGGGGCGCTCGCGACGAATCCAACCACCTTGATGATCCGGGTGATCCCGTCGAGTCCGCCGGCCACCGACGACGCCGCCGCCAGCGCGTTGAGCGCGGCCGTCCGGGCGAGCTCCGCGGCCTGCTCGACGGTTACCTCGGCGCCCGCGCCCACCAGGCCGGTTCGGGCCAGCCGGCCGTCCACCAGCGGAAGCTGACCGGCCGTCCAGATCAGGCTGCCCGCCCGGACCGCGGGGAGGTAGGCGCCGGCCGGGGTCGGGACCGGCGGCAGCGTCAGGCCCAGCGCCGCCAGGCGTTCGCTCGGTGCGGCCATGTCAGGACTGACTCCTGGGACGCTTGAAGTAGGCGACGAGGCTCTCGGGGTTGGGACCGGGAACGATCTGGACCAGCTCCCAGCCGTCCTCACCCCAGTTGTCGAGAATCTGCTTGGTGGCGTGGATCAGTACCGGCGCCGTCACGTACTCCCACTTCGTCTGCATGACACCGGACCTTAGAGCATCGCGCCGACGGTTCCGGACACCCGTGTCACCGGGCCCGAGCCTTCGCCGCCGCATCGTTCCGGTCACCTCTCCCCACATCCCCTACCTTGGCTCGCC
This sequence comes from Frankia sp. CcI156, assembly GCF_001983015.1. Classification (NCBI taxonomy): domain Bacteria; kingdom Bacillati; phylum Actinomycetota; class Actinomycetes; order Frankiales; family Frankiaceae; genus Frankia; species Frankia sp. CcI156. The sequence continues at coordinate 29,753 of NZ_MOMD01000003.1, read as the reverse complement.
CCGCGGTGCGCCGCGGGTTTTCTCCCGGCTCACCACCGTGGTGGGGACCGTGCACGCGGGTACGGTCAAGCTTGTGAACGGCGAGAACACCGTGACCGACAGCGAGAACGCTGTGATCGACAGCGAGAACACCGTGATCAAGGAAGCGAGCGGCGAGGTGGCCGGTCCGTGGGACCGGCGGTTGCACATCGTCACCGGCAAGGGCGGGACCGGCAAGACGACCGTGGCCGGCGCGCTGGCCGTGGCGCTTGCGAGCGGTGGTCGTCGAGTCCTGCTCACCGAGGTCGAGGGTCGGCAGCAGATCGCGCAGCTGTTCGACACMCCTCCGTTGCCCTACCGGGAGCGCAAGGTGGCCAGCGCCCCCGGCGGCGGGGAGGTGTTCGCGTTGGCGATCGACGCGGATGAGGCCCTGCTGGAGTATCTGGAGATGTTCTACAACCTGCGGCGGGCCGGGAGGGCCCTGGACAGGATCGGCGCGGTGGACTTCGCCACGACCATCGCTCCCGGGGTTCGCGACGTGCTGCTCACCGGCAAGGTCAAGGAGGCGGTCAACCGGCCCGACGCCACCCGCCCGGGAGGGCTGGCCTACGACGCGGTGGTGCTCGACGCRCCGCCCACCGGCCGGATCACCCGGTTTCTCAATGTCACCGCGGAGGTGGCGGGGCTGGCCAAGGTCGGGCCGATCCGGGCCCAGGCCGACAGCGTGATGGCCGTGCTGGCGCCCGATCGGGCCGCCGTGCATCTGGTCACCCTCCTCGAGGAGATGCCGGTGCAGGAGACGGTGGACGGCGTGRCCGAGCTGACCCGCGCCGGCCTGCCGCTCGGCGGTGTGGTGGTCAACATGACCCGCCCACCCCTGCTGCGCGCGAAGGAGTCCCGTCTGGCCCGGCGCGGGGAGCTGGACCGGGAGGAGATTGCCGCCGGGATCAAGGAGGCTGGGATGGAGCCCACCCCTGAGCTGGTCGAGGCGCTGGCCTGGGAGGCGGCCCAGCACGCCGATCGCGTCGCGCTGGAGGCGGCTGAGCGTGCGGAGATTGCCGGGCTGGGTCGTCCCGTGTATGAGGTGCCGCTGGTCGCGGATGGCGTCGACCTCGGCACCGTCTACCGGTTCGCGGAGATGCTGCGGGCGCAGCAGATGGTGGCATGAGCCCCGCGCGCCCGTCACCCGGTGCACCACGGCGGGAACCCGGGGCACCGTCCGCCGGGCGGCGAAGGCCGGCAGCGGGGAGCGTCCGGCAGTCGGCGGCGCGTCGCGGCGGGCCGGGAGCGCGCCGGACGCGTCCGCATCCGGCCGGCGTGCCACTGCTCGACGTCGACGCGATGCTCGACACGGAACGGATCGTGGTCTGCTGTGGCTCGGGTGGGGTCGGCAAGACGACCATGGCCGCGGCGCTCGCGCTGCGGGCGGCCGAGCGCGGGCGCAACGTCGTCGTCCTGACGATCGACCCGGCGCGGCGACTCGCCCAGGCCCTGGGCCTGACCGCGCTCGACAACACCCCACGCGAGGTGGCCGGGGTCGACGGTGCCGCCGGTGGTCGTCTCGACGCGATGATGCTGGACATGAAGCGGACGTTCGACGAGATCGTCCTGGCGCACAGCACCTCCGAGCGGGCCGAGGCCCTCCTTGCCAACCCCTTCTACCAGTCGCTGTCGTCCTCCTTCGCCGGCACCCAGGAGTACATGGCGATGGAGAAGCTCGGCCAGCTCGACGCCACCGGCACGTGGGATCTGATCGTGGTCGATACGCCCCCGACCCGGTCGGCGCTGGACTTCCTCGATGCTCCGACGAGGCTCGGGGCCTTCCTCGATGGAAGGCTGCTACGACTGTTGCTCGCGCCGGCGAAGGCCGGCGGGCGGGCGTACGTGAAGGTGCTCGGCGCCGGCCTCGGCGTGTTCACCCGAGTCCTCACCAAGGTGCTCGGCGCCCAGCTGCTGACCGACGTCARCCAGTTCGTGGCGGCGCTGGAGACGATGTTCGGTGGCTTCCGGGCGCGGGCGGAGGAGACCTACCGCCTGCTCGGCGATCCCGGCACCTCGTTCATCGTGGTCGCCGCACCCGAGGCCGCGGCGCTACGGGAGGCGTCCTACTTCGTCGATCGGCTCGATGCGGAGGGGATGCCCCTCGCCGGACTGGTCGTGAACCGGATGCACCACAGCGATGCCGAGGCGCTCAACATCGAGCGCAGCCTTGCCGCCGCCGAGAACCTCGAGGAGCACGGGGAGCATCCGCTTGCCGCCGCGGTGCTGCGCATCCACGCCGATCGGGTCCGGTTGGYGAGCCGGGAGGCGCGGCTGCGGGAGCGGTTCACCAGCGCCCACCCCGACACCCCGATAGTGGAGGTGGAGGCGTTGTCGGAAGACGTGCACGATCTCGTCGGACTGCGGGAGATCGGCGATGCGCTCGCGCGTGACGAACGGCTGGATCGGACCGCTTGATCAGCTTGATCGGCGAGCCCGGTTCATCCGGGTGAGAGAACGCGGTCGACAGCGGATGTGCGTGATCCCGGACCGGGACGACGTTGTCCTCGGGCGGGGGATAGCCGGCGAAGGATCCGATCGGCCTTGGGGACTGGTCGGACCACCGCTGAATCAGCCGGCGGAGGCCGATCTGTGGTCGGCCTGGGCGTCCGTGAGCAGCTTCCGCCAGGACGTGACGTCTGGGCGGCGACGTAGCAGCGCGCGACGTTCCCGTTCGGTCATRCCCCCCCAGACGCCGAACTCGACGTGGTTGTCGAGAGCGTCCGCGAGGCACTCGGTGCGGACAGCGCAGCCGAAGCACCGGGTCTTCACCCGGTTCTGGGCGGCGCCCTGGACGAACAGCTCATCCGGGTCGAGGTCGCGACAGGCGGCGTGAGCCGTCCAGTCGCCGTCGACGGCGGAACCCACGAGATGGGTCGTGTTGGCACGGCGTGGCGTGCTGACGGTGGAGGTCAGGCTTCTGGTCATGCCACCTGCCTTTCTTCTCGAGTCCGGGTCAGGGGGCCCGTGCGGGTGGTGACGTGGCGTTGACCCGAAACCGTACGGAGTGGCGTGGCCACGGCACAGACCCCACACGGGTGGTTGTCCAAATGACTAGTCCGGGCCATTGATCCGGATCGCCATGGTAGTGCGGTCTGTGACCTCCGTATGTCTGTTGCGTGACAATGAGGTATCGACTCAGAGATAATGTAGGTTTTTCATCGCTTCGTTTCCGTTTTGACGAGATTGCCCTAATGTGGGGCCGGAATTGAGATGACGCCCGAAAGTGGAGGTATGGAGCGTGGGCGGCGGGGCAGCGGGTGTGGAGGTTGTCACGGTCGTCCGGGGCGCGCCCGGGACCGGCAGGGTCGCCGGCCGGGGCTGGAACTGCGGCGTCCCAGCTCACGGCATTATCGGCTGCGATGGGCCGCCGCCTTGTGGCGTTCGTGGAAATCGGGGCGGCGGGGGTGGCGCTTGTTGATCAAATGTTGGCCCGTATGCTCCGACGGGTGTCCCAGCCTGGCTGGACGGAGGTCCCTGGATGACCACGCCCCCTGGGCACCCCACGCCCGGTCGTGGGCGGTTCGAGGATTCCGCCCGCGACCGTGTACCGGGGCGCCCGTACGGGCCTGACGAACTCCGCTTCGGCGACGTCGACCGGCCTGAGCCTCGTCCCATCGCATCATCGGCCCGCCGGCTGGGGTTCGTGGCCACGCGGCTGCTCGGCGCCGGCGTGATCAGCGTGGTGGCGGGGGTGCTCGTCGGCATGCTGGCCCTGCCGGTGGTGGGAGCGGCCGGACTKACCGTCAAGGGCGGCGCGGACGACTTCCTCGACCTGCCGGCCAACCTGACGGTCCCCCCGCTGGCCCAGGCGTCGCGCGTCCTCGACGCGCGGGGGAACGTCCTCGCCGTGCTGCGCGGGGAGCAGGACCGTGAGGTCGTGTCCTTGGGCCGGGTTCCGCCGGTGATGCGTCAGGCGATCATCGACATCGAGGATTCCCGGTTCTACGAGCACGACGGGCTGGATTACAAGGGTCTCGTCCGGGCGTATCTCACCAACCGGGAGAACGGCGAGGTCACCCAGGGCGGCTCGACCCTGACCCAGCAGTACGTCAAGAACGTTCTTCTGATGTCCGCGACGACGGCTGAGGCGAAGAAGGCCGCGACCGAGCAGACCGTCCAGCGCAAGCTTCGGGAGGCGCGTTATGCGCTGTACCTCGAAGCCCATCTGAGCAAGGACGAGATTCTCGAGCGTTATCTCAACATCGCCTACTTCGGCGATGGTGCGTACGGGGTCCAGGTAGCCGCGCGGCACTACTTCAACGTCGACGTCGACAAGCTCACCCTGCCGCAGGCCGCGCTGCTGGCCGGCCTGGTGAAAAACCCGAACGCCTTCAACCCGGCGATACATCCGCAGGCGGCACGGGAACGGCGCAACGTAGTCCTCGACCGCATGTTCGAACTTCATCACATCGACGCGGCGGCCTTTCATCAGGCGCACGATGGCGAGGTGGTGCTCAACCGGCAGCCCCACTCGGCCGATCCCTGCGCCGACTCGACCGCGCCGTTCTTCTGCGCCCTCGTGCGCCAGCGGCTGCTGAACGACAGATCCTTCGCCCCGACGGAGGAGGACGCGCGCAGACTACTGTTCGAGGGCGGYCTCACGATCAGAACGACGCTGGACCCGGTGGCGCAACAGGCGGCGCAGTCGGCCGCGACCGAGGTCATCCCGATCGGGAACCGGGTGGCGGCGAGCGTCGCGATGGTGCAGCCGAACACCGGCCAGGTGCTCGCCCTGGCGATCAACCGGGTCTACGGACCGACGGCGGACGGACAGCCCGCCGCCCTGTCCACGGACTTCGTCCACACCAAGGAGATTTATCCCGTCGACGAGGACTCGTTCTCCCCGGGATCGACCTACAAGGTGTTCACTCTGATCTCCGCGCTCGAATCGGGACTACCGCTTTCCACGACGCTGCACGCCCCCCTCTGCTACCACTCGAACGTCTTCCCGAACCCGGATCCCCAGGGCAAGAACTGCTACGGAAACGCCGATCCCAGCGAGGACGGTTTCTACTCGTTGACGACCGCAACCTGGTCATCGGTCAACACCTACTACATCCAGCTCGCCGAGAAGCTGGGCRTGCTGAAGACGGCCGAGGTGGCCCGCCGTATGGGCGTCACCTCGTGCCGGATCCGGCAGCACAACAACAACGATCCCGAATGCAGGGGGGTGGACGGGATCACCCGGGTCGACGGCTCCTCCATCCTCGGATCCAACGAGATCAGCACCCTCGATCTGGCGACCGCCTACGCGACGTTGGCCGCGCGGGGCAGGAAGTGCGACGCGCGGGCCGTGCTCGCGATCACCCAGCGGGTGGGCGGGACGGACCGGCCGCTTCCCTTCGACACCGGCGCTCCCTGCCAGCAGGCGCTCGACCCRAAGATTGCGGACAAGGTCAGCGCCGTGCTGCAGGGGGTTATCAACCACGGGACGGCCAGCGGGRACGGGCAGATCGGCCGGCCGGCCGCCGGCAAGACCGGCACCGCGGAGGGGTTCAGCACCGCCTCCTTCGCGGGTTACATCCCCCAGCTCGCCGCGGCGGTGACCCTCGCGGACCCGCGCGGACCGACGTCGCATCCCCTGATTAATGTGAAGGGTCGCAACGTCTTCGGTGGCGGATATCCCGCCCAGGTGTGGTCCCGCACGATGATCCGGACGATCGCCGGTCTCGGACTACCGGTCGAACCGCTGCCGACCCCGGACGACACCCAACCCGAGGTGCCGACGAAGGCACTGCCGGACGTGGTCGGGCAGCCGCAGCAGGTCGCCGAGCAGACGCTCGTCCAGCTGGGCTTCCATGTCAGGTCGCAGCCGGTCCCGCATCCGGCGCCCCCCGGCACCGTCGTGGCGATGTCGCCCGCCCCGGGCAGCGAGGTCTCGCTCAACACCGAGGTCACCCTGCAGATCTCCGGGGGGCTGACCGGCACGGCCGTCCTGCCGGGTGGATCGACGCTACCCGGCTTCGGAGCGCTCGCCCAGCCGAATGACGGCCAACCGGCCGGGGGCGGCCAGCCGGGCACGGATCTGCGTCGGCAGCTGAACGCTTCAGGCGGCTCGGGGCCGTTGGACGGGACGGATGGCCGGGGCCAGGGCGGGCGCCGGCGGCGCTGACCGGCCCACGCGGGCCACGCGGCTCGTTCAGCCGCCCGCCAACCGGGCCTTCACGAGTGCGGCGACCCGGCCGCCGTCGGCYCGGCCGCCGACCGCGGCCTGCACGGACTTCATGGCGGGACCGATCGCTCGTGGACCGCTGACATCCAGACCCGCGAGTACCTGGTCGATGATCGTGGCCAGTTCGTCGTCGCCGAGCTGCTTCGGCAGGTACTCCTCGAGCACCTCGCCCTCGGCCCGCTCTCGGTCCGCCTGGTCGCCGCGACCGGCCGCGGCGTAGGCGTCGGCCGCTTCCCGGCGCTTCTTCACCTCGCGGGTCAGGACCTTCGAGACCTCCGGGTCGTCGAGGACCCGCGCGGAGCTGCCGGCCACCTCCGCATCCTTCACCGCGGCCAGGGCCAGCCGCAGAGTGGACGTCCGCAGCTCGTCACGGGACTTCATCGCGACGGTCAAATCGGCGCGCAGACGTTCCTTGAGGGTGCTCATAACCACCGGAGCCTATGGTCTGCGGGCAGGGTGGTCACGCCGGTTCCGTCGGCGGGGCGCCCGGTGGTGCGCGGCGCCCGGTGGTGCGCGGCGCGGCGCGCGGAACCGGGCCGGGTGGCGGCAGGTCCCCGCCCGCGGTGGGTGAGACTGGGACGATGAACGCACGTCACACAGCGGCGAGGACTCTCGTGGGTGTCGCGGCGGTGGGGGCGCTCGTGTCGGCCTACGGCGGGTTGTACGAGCGCACGGCGTACACCCTGCGGAGGGTGCGGATCCCGGTGCTGTTGGCCGGCGCGCGCCCCCTGCGCGTGCTGCACATCTCCGACCTGCACGTCACCCCCCGTCAGTACGGCAAGCTCGCCTGGTTGGGGGACCTGGCCCGGCTCGTCCCCGACCTGGTCGCCCTGACCGGTGACGTGCTGTCTGCGGCCGATGCCCGGGATCCCCTGCTCGCCGCGCTGGAGCCGCTCTACTCGTTTCCCGGGGTCTTCGTACCGGGGAACAACGACTACTTCGTCCCGACCCTGAAGAGCCCGCACCGCTACCTCCGGCGGGGCGACGAGGCCCATCCCAGGGGCGCTCYGCTGGACTGGGCGGCTTTCGCCGGTGGTCTCGCCGCCGCCAGCGGGTGGACCGAGCTGACCAACGTGCGGGCGGTCATCGAGGTCGGCGGTCGCCGGATCGACCTGCGTGGCGTGGACGACGCCCGGCTGCGCCGCGACCAGCTCGCGGTCGTGACCGGCCCCCCGGAGCCCGGCGTTGAGCTCGCGTTGGGACTGTCRCACACCCCGGAACCGCGGGTCCTCGACGCGTTCACAGCGGACGGGGTGGGGCTCACCCTTTCGGGGCACACGCACGGGGGTCAGATCCGGCTGCCCCGGGTCGGGGCGCTCGTGACCAACTGCGGGCTGGACCGGGCCCGGGTTCGCGGGCTGTCCCGTCACGAGGTCGACGGGCGGTCGTCCTGGCTGCACGTGTCGTCCGGGCTGGGCACGTCCCCGTTCGCGCCGCTGCGCCTCGGCTGCCGGCCGGAGGCGACCCTGCTCACCCTGGTGCCGGCCGGCGACCCCACCCCGTCGGACCACTGAGCCGTCGGGTATGCTTCATCTCGGTCGCGGGGTGTGGCGCAGCTTGGTAGCGCGCTTCGTTCGGGACGAAGAGGTCGTGGGTTCGAATCCCGCCACCCCGACCAGATGACGCGTTGCAGCCCCGTCTCCCCAGCAGGGAGGCGGGGTTTYTGCCGCCCAGGGGGTCGGCCGTTCCTGAACGTCCTACCCGGTTGCCCGTCCACCCCACGGCCGCTCTCCCTTACCMGCGTATCTTCCTCGGCCGCGGGCACCGAGCCGGCAGCCGGGCGCTGGCAGGGCACCGATCGGCCTGCCGTCTTCGGTCGATCGCCGCCCTGCCGCGTTGCGCGGCTAGGATTCGGCGGTCTGATCGAGGCGAAGGCCGAAAGGCTCCCCACGGAAGGCGCATTGTTCAGTTGATCAAATTACCGCAACGGGCCGTGGACTGCAGCGGTACGAAATGACTGCCGTCGCCGCTGATGCGCATGAAATAATAGCAGTTGCCGAGTTGGCCGCGGTTTTTCGCGAGATCAACCGGCTTGGGGAGCAGGCCAGTGCCGTCGTAGTCGTGCACGGAGTGCAGACCCTGTAGGAACGACTGGTGGGTCGGGCAGGCGCCGGCGGCTTGCAGGCCGTGCAGGAACAGATCGGCGGACAACCAACCGAAGACCGCGCTTTCCTGCTCCGGCGGCTGGGTCTGYGGAGAGTAGCGGGTCATCGCGGCGAGCAGCCGCTGATGCGCGKGGGTGTTCAGCTCGAACGGGACGAAGCTGATGTAGATGTTGGTGCCGGCCAGGGCCGGGCCGAGATCGGTCAGCAGGGCCCGATCGTAGCCGAGCGAGAGGAGCACCGTCTTGAGGTTCACGCCGGCGGCACGGGCCGCGGGGAGGATCTGAGTGAGGACGTCCGGGGTGATGACGCCGGTAAGGGTGTCGATGTTAGCCGCCTTCATTTGCCTGGCCAACGCCTCGAAGCTGGTCGTCTCCGCGGTCACCTCGAAGTTTATGTCCACGCTGACACCGRCCGCTTGCAGGCTGTCAACGAGCTGCCGATGATAGTCGTGCACGGCAGCGTTCAACGCTACGTCGACCATGGCGCTCCGGGTTCCCCCCTCACCGCGAATGAAATCCCCCCAGACGGTGGACGACCCGGCCGGGACTGTATAGTGATGCCACGAGACCATGTTCTCGTGCGCGGCCCAGACGGGTTCGRCTCCCAGTCCGACGATCGGCACGTTCAGATCCGCGAGGTAYTGGGCTGAGCCGGAGACCGCACCCAGTCCTTCTATGATGCCGAAGACCTCTTCCTTCTGGACGAGCTCGCGGGCCGCGGCGAGGTTCAACTGGGGGTCGGAGACATCATCCCGCCAGCTGTAGACAATCTTCCGCCCGTTGACGCCGCCTGCGGCGTTGGCTTCGCCGAAACGTGCATCGATTCCGGCCCGGAACGCGCGCATACTGTGCGCGAACGGCCCGGTGTCAGGGAAAAGAACGCCGGCCTTGATCTCGGTCTCAGTTATGCCCGGTGTGGCGCAGGCAGCTGTTCCGGTGCGTCCGGTGGAATCCTCCGAAGCGGTGCACGCAACCAGTCCGATCAGGCTAATCAGGATAGAGATCAGTGCAGTCGACCGTAATAACGACGGCCTTCCGGGTAAGAACATCGCAACAGTGCTCCTCTGCGGTATCGGATCCGTCGCGCCACTCACCGTCGACGGCCTCGGCTCGAGCATATCCAGTATTCTCCTGCCGGGCTCCGGCAAAGTTGTCTGTCGGTAATCCAGATTCGTGATCGCGTGGAGCGGTCGTTCGGGTCGGCGGGAGTGGCGGCGTAGTCCTTGGGCGATGTTGATGGTGCCGGCCGGGCGCGGGATGCTGATCCATCGCCGCCGCCTCGTCCCCGCCGCCTGGTCCCCGCCGCCGGCGTCCACGCACCGCCGGGCCCGACCTCCGGCTGCCCGGAGTCGGATAACGGTGGATCGCGACGGCGGTCGTCGGTGCCCGGCCGGCGAAAGGTGCTGCGGGTACGGTCCGCCGTCGGCGGAATCTCTCGGGCGCGCCCGTCGTGCGACGTGCCCGGGAGCCGGGTGCTCTACCGTGTACCCGAGGGGTCATGGGCTCATGATCGATCATTGCCCGCCTACGTTAAGATCGCACCATGGAAAAGGGGAAGCGGGAGACAGTGACGAGATACCGCCGAGTGGTCGTCAAACTGAGCGGTCGCGCGATCGCCGGTTCCGCCGAATTCGGCTTCGATTCCAACGCGCTGGAGCACCTCGCCCGAGAAATCATCGCGGTCCGCCAGTCCGGCGTGGAGGTGGCGATCGTCGTCGGCGGCGGGAACCTCTTCCGTGGTAACCAGTCGGACCGGTGGGGTATTGACCGGGTCGAAGCCGACAATATCGGCATGCTGAGTACGGTCATCAACAGTCTGCTGCTCCGGGGRAAGCTCACCGCGCTGGGTGAGGACAATCTGCGGGTGATGACGGCGGTGCCCGTTCCAGCGGTGGCCGAGCCCTACATCCGGCTGCGGGYGGTGCACCTGCTGGAGAAGGGGGCGACGGYCATCCTCGCCTGCGGCAATGGCCAGCCCTTCCTCACCACCGACTACCCGGCGGTGCAGCGGGCGCTGGAGCTCAATGCCGAYGCGGTGCTGGCCGCCAAGGACGGCGTGGACGGCGTCTACGACAGCGATCCGAAGATCAATCCAGGGGCCAGGCTCTTCTCGCACCTCAGTTATGACGAGGTGATCAGCCGCGGGCTCCGGGTGATGGATCAGTCGGCCTTCATCCTGGCCCGTGACTTCGGTATGCCGCTGCATATCTTCGATATCGAACAGCGGGGCGCGATGACGGCGATCTGCCGTGGTGAGCACCGGGGGACGGTTATCTCCTCCTCGCCGGAGAAGTCCGAAGAGTTCGGGAACGAGGTGCTGGCCAGCCCCGCCGAATCGACGGCCTGATCCCGAGGCGCCGGCCATACAATCGATCTCGACGTCGGTCCCGATCTGCCTCTGAGGGGCACGTCGAGGGAGATCGAACCCGCTTCTCGAAGGACGGGCGCGGTTTGTCCGCGCGGCGGCGGACTCACCGCGGTACGCATTACGCCACGTTTCGTGGACGAAGACGACGACCCCTAACCCGGTCCCATCATTCAAGCTTCGTGAAGATACGTTCGTGAAGATACGACCGACCTGGGTTTCCACGGTCGCCGCCGACCGGTCCCCGTCTGCGCGGCTGATCGTCTCTGCCCCGGACGGCTACCACGCCAGGGATCTTGGACGTCAGTAGGAGCGGGCGATCAGGCAGACGAGGTCGTCGGCGTCGCTGCCGGCCTCGGGGATCCCGCCGTCCGGTGTCTGGATGCACCGCACGGTGAGCGCCTCCTCGGCGAGCTCGGCCTCGCCCTCCTCGCCGACAAGGCGCCAGGGGATCCGGGCGAAGCCGGCCTGGGCGGCCCGGGCGGCCTCGGCAACGGTGGCGACGTCCGTCGTCCGGCTCTCGCGTAGGGCCAGCGCCTCGGCGTACAGGTCGGCCTGCACCTCGCCCAGCAGCACCGGCACCCGCGTGGCGACCTCGGCCAGCGGCACCGGCACCTTCTCGGAGGTGTCCCGGCGCACCAGGGTGACGTTGCCCGCGGCCAGGTCCCGCGGACCCACCTCAACCCGTACCGGGATGCCCTTGATCTCCGCGTCGGTGACCCGCCGGCCGAAGGACAACCCGGGACGGGCGTCGACCTGCACCCGAAGACCGGCGTCGGTCAGGGCGGCGGCGATCTGGCGGGCCTTCGCGACGACGGTCTCCTCGTCGCGCACCGGCAGGACCACGACCTGCGTCGGCGCCAACCGGGGCGGGACACGCAGGCCGTTGTCGTCGCCATGTGCCATGATCAGCCCGCCGACCATCCGGGTCGAGCAGCCCCACGACGTCGTCCACGCCAGATGCCGGGCTCCGTCGGCGCCGAGGAAGTCGATGTCGAAGGCACGGGCGAAGTTCTGGCCGAGCTCGTGACTGGTCGCCATCTGCAGAGCCTTGCCGTCGCCCATCATGCCCTCGCAGGTCATGGTGTTGGTCGCGCCGGCGAACCGTTCCCGGCGCGTCTTCACTCCGACGAACACCGGGACCGCCAGCACCTGCGTCATAAAGTCGCGGTAGACCTCGAGCGCGATCCGACGGGCGTAGGCCGCGGCATCGGCCTCGTCGGCGTGCGCGGTGTGGCCCTCCTGCCAGAGGAACTCGCTGCTGCGCAGGAACAGCCGGGGACGCAGCTCCCACCGGACCACGTTCGCCCACTGGTTGAGCAGCAGGGGCAGGTCACGGTAGCTCTGGGTCCACTTCGCCAGGTATTCGCCGATCACGGTCTCGCTGGTGGGCCGGACGACTACGGGCTCCTCCAGCTCCTTGCCGCCACCGATGGTGACCACCGCCAGCTCCGGGCTGAAGCCCTCGACGTGCTCGGCCTCCCGGCGCAGGTAGCTTTCGGGGATGAACAGGGGGAAGTAGGCATTGACGGCCCCGGCGGCCTTGATTCGGGAGTCCACCTCGGCCTGCATGCGTTCCCAGATCGCGTAGCCGTACGGTCGGATGACCATCGTCCCGCGGACGGGGCCGTTGTCGGCCAGCTCGGCCTTGGCGAGCACGTCCTGATACCAGCGCGGAAAGTCGGTCGAGCGGGAGGTGAGTACAGCCACCCCGCCACGATATTGCCTCGACCACGGCTCGTGGCCCCGGGGACCGGCACCTGTTGGGTCCGCCGCCCCGGCGGGCGCCTCGCGCCGGTCGCGGTCGTCTCGGCTGACGGCCCGTCGCCAGAGTGGACGGTCGCTGAGGGGACGGTCGCCAGAGTGGACGGTTCAGGTCCGGCCCGGATCGCCGCCGCGTCCGACTGGCTGCCCGTCGACCCCGCGCCGAGCATCCCGCGAAACCTCCTGGAATACCAGTGAGACGTCCACGTCGCCGTGATGGCTGACCAGCGCGGCCGTGGGGGGGACGAGGATCATCGCGGTGGTCAGGTCGGCAGCGGTGGCTCCCGGGGCGAGGAGCAGCTCGTGTTGGACGAGTAAGCCATCGTTGACGGTGACCACCTCGGCCAGTGACCGTGGCCGTCCCCCGATGACCGGACGGGGTTCTGGTAGAAGATCGTCGTTATCGACGGTGTTCATGTTCTGGTCGTCCTCCGTTGTCGTGTCGCATGTCGTGCCGCGTCTGGTTGGTGCCGCCGGCACGGGGTGCGCAGCGCCGGCCCCGGGTCGTCCGGCCAACCGGACGCGGCGGTACCCGCGGGCCCCGCGCCATGCGGTCTGCGGCTTGCCGGACCCCGCCGATCCGCCGCGTGACGGGACATCGTCGTCCCGCCACGCGGCGGTGGCTGGCCGTGGCGCGCTTCATCGCCGGGCGGGACGGCTCCCGGTGGGCGGGCGCAGGCGGATGCGCTGGTCGGGTGGACTGGTCGGGTGGAACGGACGGGTCGTGGTGCTCTTCGGCTACGCCGTTGCTTCGGCTACGCCGTTGCTTCGGCTACGCCGTTGATGCTGTCAGCCACATCGATGTTGCTTTACAGCAAAGCACGAGAACGCGGGGTTGGCTACCGGCGATCTGTGCTCAGAGTGGACGTCTGGTAACAGAGGACGAAGGTCCTGATCAGCTGCGTAGCGCGGCGCGCGGGTTGGCCGCTTCGCCGGCTCCGTCCCACTGCGTCGCAGGGCGCGGCCCCCCGGGCCGGACATGACGCGCGTCGGTGAACTTTCGATGCTTGCTGCGTCGGAAGGTTGACAGCGACGATGCCGCTCGATGACCGTGAATGATCAAGTTCCGGGCGGCTCGGCGTTCTTCCTGTCGGACTCTCGCCTGTTCCTGTCCGTTCTCATTAGGCTCCCGTCCGTTCTTGTCCGCTTCCATCCGTTCTCGTAACGCTCCCGTCCGTGACCGAGGGTCACTTGTCCACGGTGTTCCGGGCGTGGCGTGATGTTCGGGACGATGGGCGAGAGTGACTATCTGCCGATCATTTGATGCGCACAGTCATGATCGGATTGGCCATTGGCTGGCTAACCAACCGCGAAGCCGGTGATATGGATGTGTTCCGGTTGGTGATGGGTCCGCGTTCGCGGACGTTCACCTTGCGTTCATTCGAGGTGGCTTCGATTCTCGTCGGCGCCCCAGTCCAGGGGGCGGACGATTCGGCGCCGTAGCGCGCGAGAACGAAGGGCTGCTCGTGAACCGAGGCAAGCGTCAGGCCGCCATCGGGGCTGCAATGGTGGCACTGCTCACTGTGGCGGCGTGTGGCACCGACGACAACAGTGACTCCGGCGGCACCGCGGCGAAGCCGTCGAACGGGGCGAGCGCGATCGCCTGCGAGAAGGGCTCCATTACCGGATCGGGTTCCTCCGCGCAGAAGAACGCGATGGACGAATGGGTCAAGGCGTACCAGAACGCCTGCGACGGAGCAAAGATCAACTATCAGTCGACGGGGTCCTCGACCGGTCGGCAGCAGTTCGTCGCCAAGCAGGTTTCCTTCGCCGGTTCCGACTCGGCGCTGAAGGACCAGCAGAAGACCGACGCGGACAAGCGCTGTACCCCCGGTACGGCTGTCGACCTGCCGATGGTGGTCGGCCCGGTGGCGCTTATATACCACCTCTCGGGTGTCGACAAGCTCCAGCTGTCTGCCCCGACGATAGCGAAGATCTTCTMCGGCGCCATCACCAAGTGGAACGACCCGGCGATCACCGCGGAKAACAGCGGGGTTACTCTGCCTGACGCGCCGATTGCCTCGGTGCACCGGTCCGACGGTTCCGGCACCACCGACAACTTCACCAAGTTCCTGAAGGGCGCGGMCGGCGCCGCTTGGACCTTCGACTCCGGCTCGGACTGGAAGGCCCCGGGCGGCCAGGGTGCCAAGGGCAGCGACGGGGTGACTGCGACCGTGAAGTCCACCGAGAACTCGATCGGTTATACGGAGCTCTCCTACGCGGAGAACGCCGGGCTGTCCACGGTCGCGGTCAAGAACGGTGCCGGAGAGTACGTCAAGGCGAGCACGGATGGTGCCTCCCTCGGCCTGAGCACCGCGAAGGTTGCCAGCGGTGACGATCTGAAGCTCACCTTCGACTACACCGCGGCGACCAAGGGGGCCTACCCGATCTACTTGGTCACCTACGAGATCGCCTGCACCACGGGTCTCCCGGCCGACCAGGCCAAGCTGGTCAAGTCCTTCCTGACTTACACCGCGTCGGACGCGGGCCAGTCCTCGATCGCCGACCTTGGTTACGCGCCGCTGCCGGACTCGGTAGCGACTCGGGTCCGCGCGGTGGTTGACAAGCTGTCCTGACGTCGATCTGACGCAGCTCCGATCGGACTAGCCGGTGCCCGCGGTGGKGTGAACAGCCCCATCGCGGGCCCGTCGTTCGTTGACGACGACGGTGAGAGCAGCCGGGAACGGCCAGCGCATTCAGACCAGACCAGCAGCACCAGACCAGCAGCACCAGACCAGCCAAGACGGTGACGGCCAGGGCATTTCACGAGCGGGAAGTCGAGTTCGGAGCACCAGGGGAAGAGGACCCATGACGACGGAGCCGGACAGCTCGGCGGACGCCGAGTCTCGGGGTGCCGCTTCGGCGACGGCCCCATCGGGAGGTGATCGGCCGGCCGGCGGGCTGGCGGACACCTCGACAGGCAAGGCCAAGGTCGGCGTCGCTGACCTGATCTTCAAGAATGCCACCMGCACGGCCGGGGTCGGGCTGCTGGTACTGATCGCCGCGATCGCGGCCTTCCTGGTATTGCGCGCCACCGATGCCCTCGGCGCCAATACCGGGAACTTCTTCACCACGGAGGAGTGGTTCCCCAACRCCACGCCGCCGGTTTTCGGCATCGCCGCACTGCTGTTCGGCACGATGATCACCGCTGCCATCGCAATGATTATCGCTGTTCCGGTCGCGGTGGGTATCGCTCTGTTCATCACGGTGTACGCGCCGCGCCGGATGGCCTCCGCCCTCGGCTACATCGTCGATCTGCTGGCGGCCGTGCCGAGCGTCGTCTACGGCCTGTGGGGACTGCTCGTGCTCGYGCCGCACATGAAGGGCATCCAGAGCTGGCTGACCGACTACTTCGGGTGGATTCCGCTGTTCGAGACCGATCGCGGGGTCGGTCGGTCGATCTTCGTTGCCAGTGTCGTCCTCGCGATCATGATTCTGCCGATCGTCGCCGCGCTGTCCCGCGAGGTGTTCCTGCAGGTGCCCAGTGCGCATCGGGAGGCGGCGATGGCGCTGGGCGCGACCCGCTGGGAGATGATCAGAACCRCCGTCCTGCCCTACGGCAAGCCGGGCGTCATCAGCGCCTCGATGCTGGGCCTCGGGCGGGCGATGGGCGAGACCATCGCGGTTGCCCTGGTCCTGCCGGCGTCGTTCAACATCTCCTGGCAGATCCTCGCGCCGGCCGGTAACACCATCGCCGCGAACGTGGCGAACGGATGGGGCGAGGCCAACGACATCGGCCGCGGTGCGCTTATCGCGTCCGGTCTCGTGCTCTTCATCGTCACCATGCTGGTCAACATCATCGCTYGCGCCATCATCGCGCGGCGGCGTGAGTTCTTGGGGAGTGCCGCATGAAAACCGCGACCGTTCCCGGCAGCGCCGTCGCGGGCGGTGAGGACCGGCTGCAGCTGCGGGGCCGGGTCCTGCCCCGCTGGGTACCGCTCGCCGCCGCTGCCGGTGCCGTCGTCCTGACGGTCCTGATCTATCTGGTGACCTCGATCTCCAGCAGGATCCAGTTCCTCCTGCTGGTCGCCGTCTTCTTCATCCTCGCGATGACCGTGCCCTCGACGCTGGTCGAGGGCGCCCGCCGGGCCCGGGACCGGTTCGCGACGAACCTGGTCTACGCCGCCTTCCTGCTAGCGGTCATCCCCCTGCTCGCGGTGCTCGTGAATGTGATCGAGAAGGGTGCGAGGCGGCTGCGCCCCGGATTCTTCACTCACTCGATGAACGGCATCGGTGCCCGTGACGTCGGCGGTGGYATCTACCACGCGATCATCGGCACAGTGGAGCAGGTCGCGTTGGCGAGCCTGCTGGCCGTGCCGTTCGGTCTGCTGGTGGCCATCTACCTGGTGGAATATGGCCGCGGCCGGGTCAGCCGGGTGATCAGTTTCTTTGTCGACGTGCTCACCGGTCTTCCCTCGATCATCGCGGGTCTGTTCATCCTGGCGTTCTGGATCCTCGCCCTTCACCAGGGCTTCTCCGGATTCGCGGGTGCCCTGGCCCTCACGGTGCTCATGATTCCGATCGTGGTGCGCTCCGCCGAGGAAATGCTGAAGCTCGTTCCGGACGAGCTGCGGGAGGCCAGCTACGCCCTCGGGGTGGCGCGTTGGCGGACCATCCTCAAGGTGGTCGTCCCCACCGCGTTGCCCGGGATCGTGACCGGCGTCATGCTCGCGGTCGCCCGCGTTGCCGGCGAGACCGCGCCGCTGCTGCTGACCGTCTTCGGCACGAACCTCATCAACGCCAACCCGTTCTCCGGGGAGCAGTCCGCACTGCCGCTGTACATCTACTCGCAGGCCGGCCAGCCGCAGCAGGCGGCGGTGGACCKGGCCTGGGCCGCCGCCCTGGTACTCATCGTCATCATCATGCTGCTCAACTTCATCGCTCGTCTGATCGCCGGACGCTCGCGGCTGTGATGACCCTGGCTCGGGACGGCGGCATGGCACAGATCACGCCCTATTCCATTCTCACGTCCTATCCCATCCCATCCCATCTGATCCGATCATCTGAAACAGCATCCAGGAAGATCGTGAGTCGAGGTAGMCATGGCCACCCGCATCGACGTTTCYGGGCTGACGGCGTACTATGGGAAGTTCAAAGCCGTAGCCGACGTGAACCTGACCATCGARCCGAAGAACGTCACCGCATTCATCGGGCCGTCCGGATGCGGAAAGTCGACGGTGCTGCGCACGCTCAACCGGATGCACGAGGTGCTTCCGGGGGCCCGGGTCGAGGGGCAGGTACTCCTCGACGGTGAGGATCTGTACGGGCCCGGGATGGACCCGGTGGCCGTCCGCCGCACCGTCGGGATGGTCTTCCAGCGACCGAACCCGTTCCCGACCATGTCCATCTACGAGAACGTCATCGCCGGGCTCAAGCTGAACGGGGTCCGCAAGAAGGCGCTCCTCGACGAGCGGGTCGAGGAGTCACTGCGGGGCGCGAACCTCTGGGAGGAGGTCAAGGACCGGCTGGGCCGGCCGGGCGCGGGCCTGTCCGGCGGGCAGCAGCAGCGGCTCTGCATTGCCCGGGCGATCGCGGTGGAGCCGCAGGTCCTGCTGATGGACGAGCCGTGCTCCGCGCTCGACCCGATCTCCACTCTTGCGATCGAGGATCTGATCGCGAAGTTGAAGTCGAGCTTCACCATCGTCATCGTCACCCACAACATGCAGCAGGCGTCGCGGGTCAGCGACTCGACCGCCTTCTTCTCGTTGGAGAAGACCGGCGAMCCCGGCCGCCTCGTCGAGTACGACAAGACCTCGCAGATCTTCAGCAACCCCAAGGAAAAGCGGACCGAGGACTACATCTCCGGACGGTTCGGCTGACGGCCGGCGGGATTGGCGGACAGGACGCGCGGATGCTCCCGGTACCGCGTGGGGCCGGTCAACCGGGGGGGCAAGACCGTGGCTCGGCAGACGAGGACCCGGCGGTTTCGGTAGGCCCGGCGGTCGCGGCGGTAGACCCGTCAGCCGACGGACGTCGGTACCGCGGCCCGTCCGGTGGGCCGCGGAGACGGACGACGGGCACCGGGCCGGGGAGCTGCCCGGCGCTGTTGATCGCGGACGAGGACGTCGACGACGGCATGCTCGACGCCTTCGTCGAGAACGGTGTCGAGGTCAGCGTGGTGGCCGACGGGGCGCTGGCCCTGTTGGAGATCGGTCTGCGACATCCGGCCGCGCTGCTGATCAGTGCCCGGCTGCCCGTGGTGGACGGGGTGACCGTCGTGCGGACGGTGCGTAGCGTGCCCGGTCACGACGACGTGCCGATTCTCCTCGCGGTCGGCCCCGATGACCGGCCGCGAGCCGCCGCCGGACTCGACGCGGGGGCCAGCGCCTGCGTCGRCAAGCCGTACCGGGTTCCCGAGGTCCTCGCGATGGTGGGGTTCATCGGAATCGGACGGGCCGGAACGTATCCGCCTCGGATGCGCGAGCCGGAGGTGCTGCGCGGCGGACGGGTGCAGCTGGACCGCGCGGCACACGAGGTCCGCCTCGACGGGGCCGTGGTCCCGGTCCCGCCGCGGGAGTTTCGGCTGCTCGCGCTGCTCCTGGAACAGGCGGGCCGGGTCGTCCCGCGCGAGACGCTGCTGCGGGAGGTCTGGGGTTCGGCGCAGACGGAGACGAACACGCTCGCCGTGCACGTGCGGCGGCTGCGGCGGCGGCTGGGCGAGACGGCCGGCCAGCCGACGGTCATCGAGAGCATCCGCGGGGTCGGCTACCGCTTCCGCGCCGTTCCCGATCCGGGTTGAGCCCTTCCGCAGGGACGTCAGCTGGGCAGCGCGTAGACGCCCGGCGCCACCCGTACCACGAGACCGTCGTCGATCAGCCCGGCGAGGGCGCGGGTCCGCTGCACCGGATCGTCCCAGACCTGGTCAAGGATCTCCTGACCCACCGCCGGACTGGCGTCACGCAGGACGGCGAGCAGCCGGCCGCGGACCTGGCGGTCGGTGCCGGCGTACCCCTGGGGCCGGCGTGCGGGTCCCGCGCTCGGCGGGCTGCCCGCGGACACCCACGCACACCGTCCCAGCAGGGGGCAGGCGGCGCAGCGAGGCGCCCGGGCAACGCAGACCAGCGCGCCGAGCTCCATGAACGCGGCGCTGGCCCGGGCGGCCGTCTCGGTGTCCGGCGGCAGCAGCTCCGCGATCTCGACCAGGTCGCGGCGGCTGACCGTGGCCGGCGGGTCGGCTCTTCCCTCGACGGCCCGGGCGAACAGCCGGCGCACGTTGACGTCTACGACCGGATGACGCTGGCGGAAGGCGAAGGCGGCAACCGCCCGCGCGGTGTACGTCCCGATGCCGGGCAGCGCGAGGAGATCGTCGAGGTGTTGGGGGATCTCGCCATCGTGCCGTTCGACGACGACGGTCGCCGCCTGGTGCAGCCGCAGGGCGCGCCGGGGGTAGCCCAACCGGCCCCACGCCCGGACGGCCTCCCCGGCCGGCTCGGCGGCGAGCGCGGYGGGCGTCGGCCACCGGTCCAGCCACGCCTCCCAGACCGGCAGCACCCGGCTGACCGGGGTCTGCTGCAGCATCACCTCGCTGACCATGATTGCCCAGGGGCTCGTCAGGGGACGGCGCCACGGTAGGTCTCGGCCACAGACGGCGAACCAGTCCAGGACGAGATCGGCCAGTGGTCCGGACGCGCTGCTGATTCCGGCTGGGCTGGCTGGGCCGGCTRTGCTGGCTGTGCTGGCTGGGCTGGTCATTCCCGCCATCGTGCCAGGCGACCAGGCCGGCCGGAGGCGGCAGGCGGCCTCCCGTCGCCTTCGGCTACCACACGTAGCATTACCGTGTGTAGCGTTACTATACGTAGCGTTCGAGAATGCTTGACTCGGCGAGCCGGGAGAGGCCCTCGCGGACCGCTCGGGCGCGGGTCTCCCCGACGCCGTCAACGGCCTGCAGATCGTCGACCCCGGCGGCGAGCAGTTTCTGCAGGGTGCCGAAATGGTCGACGAGCCGGTCGACCACCATCCGTGGCAGCCGGGGCACCTTCGCCAGCATGCGGTAGCCGCGTGGACTGATCTGCCGGTCCAGGATGTCCGCCCCGCCGGAGAATCCGATCACCCGGGCGAGGACGGTGAGATCGAGCAGGTCGGTCGGAGACATCGCGGACAGCTCACCCAGGACCTGCGCGGGCGTCCCCGCCTTCGACCCGATCGGCAGATAGTCGCGGACGGTGAGTTCACGCTCGGTCTCGACCCCGGCCATCAGCTCCTCGAGCTGCAGGGACAGCAGCCGGCCGTCGGTGCCGAGTTCGACGACGTAGCCTTCGATCTCGTCGGCTATGCGGCGCACCATCTCCAGCCGCTGGCTCACCGAGATCGCGTCGCGGACCGTGACGAGGTCCTCGATCTCCAGCGCGGACAGGGTGCCCGCGACCTCGTCTAGCCGCAGCTTGTAACGCTCGAGGGTAGCCAGGGCCTGGTTCGCCCGGGACAGGATGGCGGCCGAGTCGTCCAGCACGTACCGCTGCCCGGCGACGTACAGCGCGATGATGTGCATCGACTGGCTGACCGAGATGACGGGGAACTCGGCCTGCTTGGCGACCCGCTCGGCGGTTCGGTGCCGCGTGCCGGACTCCTCTKTCGGCACCGTCGGATCCGGCACCAGATGCACCGCCGCGCGGACGATGCGCTGCAGGTCGGACGACAGCACGATCGCGCCGTCCATCTTGGCCAGCTCGCGCAGCCGGGTCGCCGAGAACTCCACGTCGAGCTCGAAGCCGCCGGTGCACAGACCCTCGACGACCTTGTCGTGGCCGAGGACGATCAGTGCGCCGGTGTGCCCGCGCAGGATGCGTTCCAGGCCGTCGCGAAAGGGGGTTCCGGGCGCGACCGCGGCCAGTGTCGCCCGGAAGATGTCGTCTCCGGGTGGTCCTGCCATCAGGCTCCCTCAGCTCCTTGGCTTCCCCCACCGTCTCCCATTACCACTGTCGTGATGCTATCGGGGCGACGGGAGCCGGTGGGGTCCACCTCATCGTGAAGTACCGATATGGTTAGAAAAATACACACTTTCTATGTTTCATGCATTTTGCTGATCGCGCCGATCAGGTCGGGTACCTCGGTGACTTTCATGCCGTCCGGAGCCGGGCCGGGGTCCGCCGGAACGAGCGCCCGGCGAAAGCCGAGCCGGGCCGCGGCGGCGAGCCGTTGGCGTACCGAGCCCACCGCGCGGACCTCCCCGGCCAGGCCGACCTCGCCGATGGCGACGAGATCGGCCGGCAACGGACGGTCCCTGGCCGCGCTGACGATCGCCAAGGCCGTCGCGAGGTCCGCCGCGGGCTCGGCCAACCGAACCCCGCCGACGGTCGCGGCGTACACGTCGGCCCGGCCGAAGCGCACCTTCGCCCGGCGCTCGACCACGGCGAGAATCATCGCCACCCGGGCCGGATCGAGCCCGGACACGGCGCGCCGGGGGATCTGCGCCGAGGTTTCCGCCACCAGGGCCTGAACCTCGGCGACGAGTGGCCGTCGGCCCTCAACCGTTACGGTGACACAGGTTCCCGGCACCGCCTCCAGCCCCGCGCCGCTGGACCGGGACAGGAACAGCCCGCTCGGGTCGGCGATGCCATGGATACCGGAATCGTCCATCTCGAAACAGCCGACCTCGTCGGCTGGTCCGTACCGATTCTTGCCCGCGCGGACCAGGCGCAGTGCGGAGTGCCGCTCGCCCTCGAAGTGCAGCACCACGTCGACCAGATGTTCCAGGAGGCGTGGTCCGGCGACCAGGCCATCCTTCGTGACATGGCCGACAAGCACCGTCACGAGTCCCAGCGCCTTGGCCGTCCGGATCAGGGCCGCGGTGACCTCACGGACCTGGGTGACCCCGCCCGCGGCTCCGTCCACCCCGGCCGCGGAGATGGTCTGCACCGAATCGACCACCAGCAGGGCCGGTGAGACCTCCTCGACGTGACGCAGGACGGCGCCGAGGTCCGTCTCGGCGGCGATCCACAGGTCCTCGTGCAGCGCACCCGTCCGACCCGCCCGCAGCCTGACCTGCGCCGCGGATTCCTCCCCGGTGACGACCAGGGCGCGGGCACCGGCGGCGGCGCTGCGGGCCGCGACCTCCAGTAATAGGGTGGACTTGCCGACCCCCGGTTCCCCGGCGAGCAGGATCACGGCGCCGGGAACGAGGCCGCCGCCCAGCACGCGGTCGAGTTCGTCGATCCCGGTCGGACGACGCCGCGTCGCGGTCACGTCAACGGACATGACCGGCAGAGCCGGTGCCGTCACTGCGGCGGACGAGGCGGAACGACCCCCCGCGACCAGGCCGGCCCCCCGGCGTGGGGCGGGGGCCTGGGCCTCCAGCGTGCCCCACTCCTGGCAGCGCGAGCATCGTCCCGCCCACCGCACGGACTCCGAGCCGCAGCTGTTACACCGGAACCCGCCTGAGGCCGCACGACTCGACGGGCGACCGCCGGCCGACGGGCGAGTGGATGCCATGGACGCAACGTTAGTCCGCTGGTCCGACATGTCGGCGACAGCGGCGCGCGGAATGGGTTCCCGGGCGTCGGGTACCCGCGAATGGGGATACCCCGGCCGGATCCCGCTGGGCGGGTCAGCCCAGCGGCGGGTCAGCCCGCGGTGGTGGCGCCGGCCGCAGGGCTCGCGGCGGGGGCCGACGTGACCCGGGAAGCGGCAGTCGACGAGGTCGTGCCGACCGTCGAGGCCGGCGTGGCGCCGGCCGACGGCGAGGCGGACTGCCCTGCCCGCGGCGTCCCGGTGACCGCGCCCGGAGCCGCCGAGGCGCCGGGCGCGGGCTGCTCTACCGGGACGTCCAGGGTGATGCTGCCGGCCTTGGCGAAGGTGATGGTGACGGGCACCTGGGACCCGATCAACAGGTTCTGCTGGACGTTCTGCAGGGTCGGCGCGGAGCCGTCGGCAATGAAGATCTTTCCGGAACCGGGTGGCAGCTCGGCGGGGCTCGGGACCCTGCCGCCCGCCGCCAGGGGGGAGGACACACCGATGATGGTGTCAGGCTCGGTGCCCGCGTTGAAGAACGCCGAGACGATCTGTGCGGAGTCTCCCCGGGACAGCGGGCCTGCCACATAGACATTGCGTAGCGTGATGCTGCCGACGGCGCTCGAGACGCTGTTGGTCGTGGTCCGGGCGAGGTTTGTCACCGCGTCGTTGCCGGAAGCGCAGCTTGCCAGGCCAGCGGACCCGACCACCGAGGCCAGGAGCGCGACACCGATCCGGTGGGAGGCGATGCGCCGCCTGAAGGTGGACTGTCGGCCGGCGTCGTGGCCCGACTCCGGGGCGGCGGACGCCCCGCCGACGGCGGGTGTGGCTGACGTGAAACGGGCACCCAGACGGCGGCTCACAGCTCGGTGGCTCCTCCTGCGCGAGACCGGTGCCTCGGGTGCGCACCGGTGCTGGTTGACGGTCGCCCCGGGGAGCGACCACCGGTGGCGCCGCCTCCACCGCCGGCCGTCGTAACCGGTGCGGAGGGGTCACCCCCGGTGCCCGGATGATTCGGTCTAAGACGGTCCGTCTCCCGACTCACCCGTGCGGGGCTAACACTAGCCATCCCCCGGCATCACGTGCGGCGGCTGTGGGCGGTACGAGACCCGCGGATCCGGCCCAGGAGCACGCTCGGGCCGGATTTCGGCGCCCTATCCGGGCCGGCTGGCCTGGGCGATCGGTCCGAGCGACCCCGGACGTDGGCAGCATCACGGCGTGGGGGGAGTCACGACCTGTCGGGCGACCCGGCGAGCGCCGTCCGTTCCGTGGCGATAGCCCATTTTCATGACGAGATGACCGTTACATAGCGATGTGTCGCGATGTGTCCGGTGTGCCGCGGCGGGACCGGTCGGGTGGATCGGGTGGGCCGGGGCCCGGGYGGGACCCCGTGCCGGCCCGCGCCGGGGGTTCGCCATGCGGCCCGCGCTCAACGTACAGCCAACATCCGCCGGATCGTCACCCATTTTACCTGGTAGGACATCTTCGATGTCGGTGCGCGGCGATCTGACGGGTGGCTGGGCGGATCTGTAGTCCCTGGGTGTCCGTCCTCCGGAGCGGGTGGCCGGAAGGCGGCGCCGGGTCCCTCACCCTGGCGTTGCTGGTCTTGAGTACCTGCAGCGTGCGTCTGACCTGCGGCGATGCGTGCGTGTTACGCTGGTAGAGGCGGAAGGGGCACGTGACACATGGCGTTCCAAGTCGGCGAGACCGTTGTTTACCCGCATCATGGTGCTGCTCTGATTGACGCGATTGAAACTCGCGTCATCAAGGGCKAGGAAAAACTCTATCTCGTGCTGAAGGTCGCTCAGGGCGATCTGACTGTCCGAGTTCCGGCCGACAACGTCGGCATGGTCGGGGTGCGTGACGTCGTCGGGCAGGACGGGCTGGAACGGGTGTTCGAGGTGCTCCGCGCCCCGCACACCGAGGAGCCCACCAACTGGTCACGACGGTACAAGGCAAATCTTGAGAAGCTCGCCTCCGGCGATGTGAACAAGGTGGCTGAAGTCGTCCGTGACCTGTGGCGACGCGATCGCGAACGCGGTCTTTCCGCGGGCGAGAAGCGAATGTTGAGCAAGGCCCGGCAAATCCTCGTCAGCGAGCTTGCGCTCGCCGAGGGCACCAACGAGGACAAGGCGGAGGCCATGCTCGACGAGGTTCTCGCCGGATGATCGTAGGCTCGTTGGCGCAGGCGTAATTCGTCCGGCCGACAGGCGATCTATTCGGCACGGCATGATAATCCGGAAAGGCATTCTCTTTCCGGGAGACCGCCGTCCCGAGCGCGTTGCCGACTCAGGTTCCGGCTGAGTGGGCGTCGAGACGGTGGTGGGCGGTGTTGCGCCCACCGGCGGCTCGCGCCGAGCCGGCTGGATCGGCCAGGCCCTCGTGGCGGATGGCACACGGGAGGTCCTGTGGTGGGCGAAGGTCACCGGTTGCCGGTGGCGAGCCCCCGGGTGGCGGCGATCGTGCCGGCTGCCGGCCGGGGTGAGCGGCTGGGGGGAGGTACTCCCAAGGCGCTGCGAGCCCTCGGGGGCAGGCCCATGCTGGTGCGCACGGTGGAATCGTTGCGTCGCTCCAGGCTGGTGACGCAGATTGTCGTCGCGGCGCCACCGACGCTGGTCGATGCCGTGGCCCAGTTGCTTGGCGGGGACGTGTATGTGATCGCCGGAGGCGCCGAGCGGGTGGATTCGGTCCGCCGCGCCCTGCGAGCCGTGGACGACGACGTCTCCGTGGTACTGGTCCACGACGCCGCCCGGCCGCTGACGCCCCCCGAGCTGGTCGACGCGGTGGCGGCTGCGGTGCTCGACGGACATCCCGCGGTGATTCCCGTCGTGCCGCTGGCCGACACGGTCAAGGAGGTGGACGCCGACGGGCGGGTGGTGCGTACCCCGCCGCGGGACGGTTTGCGAGCCGTGCAGACCMCGCAGGGATTCCGCCGCGACGTGCTGAGCGCCGCGTATGCGCTCGAGGACATCGCTGTGACCGACGATGCGGGCCTGGTGGAGGCTCTGGGAGTGCCGGTGACGACCATTCCCGGCGCGCAGGAGGCATTCAAGGTGACTCGACCGGCGGATCTCGTGCTCGCCGAGGCGCTACTCGCCCGCTGCGACCCCGCGGACGACGCCCGGTCCGCGGAGGCCCGGTCCGCGGAGGCCCGGTCCGAGGAGCCTCAGTTCGCGGGTGCCCGGTCCACGGACGCCCGGAGTGGCGGATGACCGGCGGCCCGCGGTGGGACGAGCCCGTCGTGGACGCCGCGCCCATCAGCCGGCAGGCCCCCGCGTCCAGCTTGGTGAACACGGTGATCCTGCCCCGGGTCGGCGTCGGGGTCGATGTGCATCCGTTCGCCGCCGGCCGGCCGTGCTGGGTGGCCTGCCTGGAATGGCCGGGGGAGACCGGGCTCGCCGGACACTCCGACGGGGACGTCGCCGCACACGCGGCCTGTGACGCACTTCTCACCGCCTCGTGCCTCGGTGATCTGGGTCGGGTGTTCGGCACGGACCGACCGGAGTACGCGGGTGCGTCGGGCGCGGTCCTGCTGGCTGAGACGGCTCGGCTTCTCGGTGCCGCCGGTTGGGCGATCGGCAACGTCTCGGTCCAGGTCATCGGGAACCGGCCCAGGATGGCCGGGCGTCGCGAGGATGCGCAGAAGGCGATGTCCGTGGCCTTGGGCGCATCGGTGAGCCTGTCGGCCACCACCACCGACGGACTCGGCCTCACCGGGCGGGGCGAAGGCTTGGCCGCCATCGCGACCGCGCTCGTCATCCGCGCCTGACGGCGGGCCCGTCAGGCGGTGATATGCCGTTTTGTCATCGACTGACTGCGTGCCGGCGCGGAGATGAGAGGGTGGGCCGACCCTGGCCCCTCCCCGAGGAGTCTGATGGCTGACCGCCTTCCCGAGCCGGTGAGGGCCCTTGCCGACGCCCGGACCTACGTCGTTCTGGCGACGATCCAGCCCGACGGCTCGCCGCGGATGACCGTGCTGTGGGTGGACCGCGACGAGGACGAACTGCTGCTGTCCACGGTGCGGGGACGTGCGAAGGAACGCGACATCGCAAGGGATCCGCGGGTCGGACTGATGTTCCTCGACCAGGGCGATCCCTACGGTTACGTCGAGGTCCGCGGGACCGCGACCCTGACCGAGGAGGGCGGYCGGGAACTGATCGACCGGCTGTCGGTGAAGTACACCGGAGACGTGTACCGGTGGGATGATCCGGATGAGGTCAGGGTGGTCGTCCGGGTCGTGGCGGACCGGGTACTGACGGTCGGCTGACCCTCCCCTTGGGTCCCGTCGATCGAGYGGGGGCCGTACCCTTGACAGATGGGTCTCCACCTCTACGACACGCGCAGGCGGCGTGTGCGGCCATTCGAGCCGCTACGCCCCGGTCACGTGGGCGTCTACGTGTGTGGGCCCACCGTGCAGGCGGCCCCGCACGTGGGCCACATCCGCACGGCGCTGCCCTTCGACCTGCTGCGCCGGTGGCTGGTGCAGTCCGGCCGTTCGGTGACCTTCGTGCAGAACGTCACCGACATCGACGACAAAATCATCATCAACGCGGATCGGGACGGCACCTCGGTCTGGGAGCTCGCCACCCGGCAGACCCGCGCGTTCGACGACGCCTACCGCATTCTCGGGATCCTGCCCCCGACGATCCAGCCGCGCGCCACCGGTCACATCCCCGAGATGATCGCGCTGGTGTCGGCCCTCGTGGAGGGGGGCTACGCGTACGCCAGCGGCGGTTCGGTCTGGTTCCGGGTGGGTGCGTTCGCCGACTACGGAGCACTGTCCCACCAGCGACCCGACGCGATGCAACCGTCCGTGGAAGCCGAGCCCGGCAAGGCCGACCCCCGCGACTTCGCGTTGTGGAAGGCAGCCAGGCCCGGTGAACCGTTCTGGTCGTCCCCCTGGGGTGACGGCCGGCCGGGCTGGCATCTGGAATGCTCTGCGATGGCCRGAAAATACCTCGGCCCGGTCTTCGACATCCACGGCGGCGGACTCGACCTGGTTTTCCCGCACCACGAGAACGAACGGGCCCAGACGGTCTGCGCCGCCACGGCCCGCCCGGCGTCGAACGCGGCTTCGGCCGATTCGCCCGGCCCCGGTGGTGGCGAGCCCGGTGGTGGCGAGCCCAGTAGCGGCGAGATGGCGCGCTACTGGATGCACGTCGGCCTGCTGACGACCGGCGGGACGAAGATGTCGAAGTCGTTGGGAAATTCCGTCCTGGTGGCCGACGCCCTCGACGCGGTCCGTCCGCAGGTTCTGCGTTATCACCTGCTTTCCGCGCACTACCGGTCCACGCTCGAGTACAGCGCCGAGGCACTGGCGGAATCCACCGCGGCCCACGACCGKGTGGAGACCTTTGTCCGCAACGCGTTGGACATCCTCGGCGGGCCCGGGGAGGCGGYGGCACTGGCGGCCGACGAGGTCGTCTCGTCGGTGGCAGGGGCGCAGCCGACGGTGGCCGGAGCCCGGCCGGTGCCGGTTCCCGGGCCGGGTGGTGAGTCGAGGCTCACTCCGCGGCGGGCCTGGTCCGATTTCACCATCGCCATGGACGATGATCTCGCCGTCGGGCGTGCGCTGGCGGCCCTGTTCGGCGCGGTGAGTCAGGGAAACCAGGTGCTGTCGAAGGCCCACAGCCGGGAGCTGGCCGGGTGGGTGGACGTGACCCGCCGGATGCTGAACATCTTCGGTCTCGACCCGCATGAGCAGTGGCCCACCGCAGGTGCCGAGTTCAGGCCGGCGCTGGACGGCGCGATGCAGGTCGTGCTGGATCTGAGGTCCGCGGCCCGGGCCCGACGGGACTACGCGGAAGCCGACGCCATCCGGTCGAGACTGGCAGCCGCCGGCCTGATCGTGGAGGACACTCCAGAGGGCCAGCGCTGGCATCTGGCCTGATCCGATCGGCGGGTCGCCTGCCGCCCCGGACAGCGGCAGGCGACCTGGTAGATCAGCGGGCGCGCAATGTGATGCGCGTCCAGGCGCCCAGGTAGACCCGGTCCCCGTCACGAAGCGGAACGGGCTGGCCGGGCTCGATGGGGTCCGGTTCGTCGTTCAGTCGGGTGCCGTTGGTGGAGCCCGGGTCGCGGACCGCGTAACCGCCGTCGGGCAGCAGTTCGAACAGGGCGTGGCTGCGGGAGATCCCTGGGTCCTCCGGCGCTCCGGACAGGTCGATGTCGGGATGGATGCCACGGGACTCGCTGCGCCGTCCCACGAGCATCTGAGAGCCGGCCAGGGCGAAGACCCGACGAGGGTAGAAGGTCGGGAACGGGACCCGGTGGTCGTYRCCGCTGTCGTAGTACTCGCGCTCCGCCTCGACGATGGCCTCCCAGACGGTGYTGCCCGCCGACGCGCGGTCCCGGTCCCATCCGGCACCACGCCCGGCGCCGGCCCGCGGGTCGTCGAGGACCGCGTCACGGGGGTCGACGTGGCCGCCGCGGGTGCCGCCGAGTTCCGGATCGCCCAGTCGCGGATCGCCCAGTCGCGGATCGCCCAGTCGCGGATCGCCCAGCCGCGGATCACTCAGCCGCGGATCACTCAGTCGCGGATCACTCAGCCGCGGGTCGGCGCCGGGCCGAGCGTGCCGCGGGTCGGTCGTGTGCCGCGGGTCGGTTGTGTGCCGCGGGTTGCCGCCCCGGCTCTGGGTGACCCGGTCGCCGGCTGGCGCGGGCGGGGCGGAGGCGTCCATGCCCAGCGGGTCCGCACCGTAGCCGTACTCGGCGTCGCGCCGGCTCCGGCGGTGCGTGTCCGACTCGCGATCAAGGTCRCCCCGCGGATCCGGATATCCACCCGGCGTCCGGCTGTCGCGGCCGGTGGGGTAGCCGCCGCGGTCGGCCCGGTCGTCATGGCCGCGGCTGTAGGGGTCGCGGTCGTAGGGATCGCGGGGATC